>JBDSSP010000133.1:0-4721 GCA_039928735.1 Novosphingobium sp.
GCTGGCCGGACTGGGAACGTGTCAGGATCGATGTTCTCGAAGAATTGGGCCGATCCAACGACGCTCAGGCGGAACGTTGGGCGATTTTCGAGCGAGACCTGAATGCCGATTACCTACGGGCCTATCTCAAGCGGTTGCCCGATTTCGACGACGAGGAAGCCGAAGCCCGAGCCATTGGGCATGCCCGTGGCTATGCCGGATTTCATCAGGCGGTGGCATTCCTTGTCAATTGGCCCGCTCACGACGCCGCTGCCGCCCTGATCCTCGATAGGCATAGTGAACTTGATGGCGATCACTATTGGCTGCTGACGCCCGCTGCTGATGCGCTCGACCAGCGCCATCCTCTGGCGGCGATGTTGATGCTGCGTGCCATGATCGGTTTCGCGCTCGATAAGGCAAGGTCCAAGCGATACGGCCATGCCGCCAGGCACCTCAAGACTTGTGACTACCTTGCAAAGCGGATCGACGATTCGGGCATACATCCGGATCATGATGCGTGGGTCGCAGACCTGCGGCTCCGCCATGGCCGAAAGGCGGCGTTCTGGAGCGGTTGAGACCTCCGGATTTGATGGGGAATGAATTGCCAGAAAATTAAGCGAGGTTGGACTGGACTTCGTCTCGGAACGGAGTGTTACTGTCGGCACGGGGAGCGGCTGAGTCATGCCGCTGCCCCACCCTGCAGGTCAATCTTGCGGGGCTTCAGGTGGTGGGAGGCGGTGCATGGTGTACCGCTCCATCGGAGACCTGACATGACCACAGCAAATCCATTTCAATCGAAGAAGGCGCCGGCGACAAAGACGGCGTTGGTGTGCAAACTCCTCGCTCGCCCGCGGGGTGCAACAGTTCCGGAACTCATGACCGCGACCGCTTGGCAAAACCACAGCGTACGCGCCTTCTTCACCGGTCTGCGCAAGAAGGGGCATACGTTGGTGCGGGAAGAGCGCGCCTCGGGCGAACTGACCTATCGGTTGGTACAAGACGCGACTGCTGAACAGGTGGCGGCGTGATGGCAGGCCTTGCTGATAGGCTGAACGGGCTGGCGGCATTGCCGCCAGCCGCTTTGCGCGCAGAGTGGCGCCGCCTGTACCGCGAGCCGGCTCCGGAACTCAGCCCCGACCTGCTGGTGCGCGGCATCGCCTGGCGTCTGCAGGAAAAACAGCATGGCGGGCTCGCATCGGCGGTGGAGCGCGAATTGGCCCGGTTGGCGCAGCGGATTGGATCTCATCGCCAATCCGCTACTCCGGCCTCTGCCAGTCTGCGCCCCGGCACCCGGCTGGTTCGCAGCTGGAACGGGGAAACCTACAGCGTGCTGGTGACCGACGACGGCTATCGCTTCAACGACCAAACCTTCGGGTCGCTTAGCAGCATCGCCCAGGCAATCACCGGCACCAAATGGTCGGGCCCGCGCTTCTTCGGGCTCAAGGGCACTGCTCCTGTAAGGGGACGGCCCGATGCGTAACGCCGAAACGAAGCGGCCGCGCGTATTGCGTTGCGCGATCTACACGCGCAAGTCGACCGAGGACGGGCTGGAACAGGAGTTCAACAGCCTCGATGCCCAGCGGGAGGCCTGCGCGGCGTACATCCTCAGCCAGCGCCATGAAGGCTGGGCGCTGGTGCCCGAGCACTACGACGATGGTGGCTTCTCGGGCGGCACCATGGATCGTCCTGGCCTCAAGCAGCTCCTGGCCGAGGTCGAGGCCGGCAAGGTCGATGTCATCGTGGTATACAAGGTCGATCGCCTGACCCGCGCCCTTTCCGATTTTGCCAAGATTGTCGATGTGCTTGACGCCAACGGGGCATCCTTCGTCAGCGTGACGCAGGCGTTCAACACCACCACCAGTATGGGCCGGCTGACCCTGAACGTCCTGTTGTCCTTTGCCCAGTTCGAGCGCGAGGTAACTGGCGAGCGCATCCGCGACAAAATCGCCGCGTCGAAGAAGAAGGGCATCTGGATGGGCGGGACGGTCCCGCTCGGCTACGACGTGCGCGAACGCAGGCTCGCCGTCAATCAGCCCGAGGCCGAAATGGTCCGCCACATCTTCGGGCGATATCTCGAACTGGGCTCGGTGCGCGATCTCGTGACGCTGCTCGGAATGGAAGGATGGCGAACTAAAGTTCAGATCCGCGCCAGCGGTCCCCATCGCGGTGGGGTTGCCTTCGGGCGCGGCGGCGTCCTCCATTTGCTCAAAAACCGGATCTACCTGGGTGAGATCGTTCACAAGGGCGTCAGCTACCCTGGCGAGCATGAGTCCATTGTTCCCAGGGCGCTGTGGGATGCGGTCCAGGCGAAGCTTGCGACCCGCGACCATGCTGGCGACCGGGCGATGCGGTCACGCAGTCCCAGTCTGCTGGTCGGGCTGCTTCACGATGGCCTGGGACGCCGGATGTCCCCGTCGCATGCCAACAAGCAGGGCAGGCGCTATCGCTACTACATCACTCATGACCAACAACGCGCTGACCGCAGCCAACCAACTTGGCGCGTCCCGGCCCACGAACTCGAACAGATGGTGATCAATAATCTTCGCGGCTTTCTGTGCGATGGTGCCGCCATGCATAATGCCATCGACATCCACGACGGCGCCGAGATTGAGGCCTTGCTGGGGTGGGCTCGAACGGCAGCGGCTTCGCTCGGTGAGGGGATTGCCGCAAGCCAGCGTGCCGTGCTGCAGGACATCATCGAGCGTATCGATCTGCATGATGATCATGTCGACATGATGCTTCGCCTGTCGCCACTGGCTTCTGGTGTGGAAGCCAATCATCATCTCAGCTTCCCGGTCCAACGCCTGCGCCGCGGTCAGGTCGTGAAATTGATATTGCCGGGCTCGGAGCCTGACATAACCAACCGGGATAGCCGGCTGGTGGGGCTGGTCGCCGAAGCGTATGCGGCTCGACAGGCCGTGTTCGAACAAACAGGGTCGTTGGCGCAGATCGCTACCAGGCTTGGCAAGTGCCGGGGCCATCTCGCCGACATGATGCGCATCAGCTATTTGGCCCCGGATATTGTCGCCGCCATTGTGGAAGGGCGACAGCCTGTCTCGCTCAAGCGGAAGACACTTATGGCAACATCGCTTTCGCTCGATTGGTCAGAGCAGCGTCGACAACTCGGGTTCGCCTGACGCGTTCTGCCAACCTGGCGACATAGGGGCTCCCTGGAGCCCCTTTTTTTGGTGTGCGATGCCCTGCATCAAACGGGCAACAGATGCGCAGCTTGGCAGCAACGCAACTGGGGTCAAATTTTTTCTGGGTGGAGACAAGCGGGTGAGTTCCTCACCCTGAGCTGAAGGAGGAGAAGATAGTGTCTCCAGGCCCGCTGCAAGCAGCGCGGCCAAGACCCCGGAATGTCGGAAGGAATTTTCCCCACTCTCCGAAAATAAAATACAGTCAAATCAAGTACTTATGACTGGTGCGGCCGAGAAGACTCGAACTTCCACGGGCTTTCGCCCACAACGACCTCAACGTTGCGCGTCTACCAGTTCCGCCACGACCGCATAAATCGACAAGGCGGCCCAAGCGTTTTTGGGGCCACCTTGCGGGGTAGGAGCGGGCCCTTAGCAAAGCACCGAATGGCTAGCAAGGGCGATGCTGCAAGCGGCGTGGCCTTTTTGGCAGGGGATCAGCCCGGCTTCCAGCCGATCTCGGCGATCCTGGCCGATTTGGGCACGTCAGTGACGGCTTCGTTGACATTGACGCTCTCGCCGGGTGCAAGCTGGCGTTTTGCCGGTGCGACTTCCCAGCTGTAGACGATTCGTTCATGCCCGTCGCGCAGAACGATCAGGATCGTTGGCACAGTGCGACGCGAGCGGCCGACATTGGTTACTGTGCCGCTGGCGCCAAAGAACTCGGTGCCATTGGGCAGAGTCCGGCGATCCTGGCGGTTGGCGGGGAAATCGAGCACCAGATCGGGCTGGGCCTCGGCAAAAGTCTGGCGCGACAGCGGCATCCAGTCAGGCAAGCCATACCACGCGACCGCGCCGATCGCGGCAAGCGAGACGATGGCGAAGGCAACTGCCGCCCAGGTCCACAGCTTGAGCTTGTTGAGCCGCGGCCGGAAGGGCGGCTCATGGGCGAAGCTGGAATAGGGGTCGTCCTGGTCGTCCCAACTGCGCTCATCTGCCGGGGCGGAATAGTCAGAGGGTTCATCGGCCAAAGCCGCCGGCGGCGACCAAGCTGGCGCCGCAGCGAAGGGCAGGTCCGGCTCCGGTGCCGCTTCGGCTTGATCAACCACTGCTGCAGCCTGCTCGGCTGGCGGCTCAGCACTGGCGGCCACTGGGGATTGCGCTTCAGACTGAGCCACTGGTTCGGGCGGGACGGCTGGCGAGATGGACGGTACGGACGCGGCATCCGCGGAAGTAACCTCCGCCTGCGGCACTGCAACCTCGGCTGAAAGTAATGGCGGCGTTGGGGGAGGCGGAGCTGGCGGCGGTGCGGCGGGGGCAAGCGGCCGATCGGCCTCCTTGGGCAGCGCCCCTTGCTGGTACCAGCTGTGGCGGCATTTGGCACAGCGCACTGTCCGACCGTCAAGCCCGATCGCACTGTCGGGCACGACGTACCGGGTCGTGCAGGCGGGGCAGGCGATAATCATGTCGGCGGTGTTAAGCATGATGCAGCGCCGCGCGGCAAGCCTTGCCACCGTCCTGTCAGCCCGCATTGCCCTTTTTTCCACATGGATTGACGGCTATAGGGACAATCAGCACTCTGGCAGCACCTTGGCAGCCCCCTGC
>JBDSSP010000134.1:0-16105 GCA_039928735.1 Novosphingobium sp.
AAATTTGTTCGGAAAATGAATTTAACTTCTCCGACCGCTTGCATATCCACCTCTATGGCGACACGAGGGGAACGTGAACGAGCAAGCCCAGCCCTTTGATAAGCCAGCGCCGCAAGAACCAGTCCGCGGCGATCTGACCCAGGGGCCGGTGGTTCGGACGTTGCTGCTGTTCACCCTGCCAACGCTTGGCGGCAATGTGCTGCAGTCGCTCAACGGTTCGATCAGTGCGATCTATGTTGGCAAGTTCCTGGGCGAAAATGCCTTTGCTGCCGCGGGCATCGCAACCTTCGTAATGTTCGCCATATTTTCGAGCGTGTTCGGCCTTGGCATGGCGACCACGATCCTGATCGGCCAGGCGAAGGGGCGCGGCGATATTGCCGAAGTCCGCCGCACGATCGGCGCGACGGCGGGGACTTTCATCGCCATTGGTTTGCTGATGAGCATGTTCGGCGGAGCAATCGCGCCGCCGATCCTGCGCCTGATGGCGACACCGGCACCGGTCATGCCCTTTGCTACTTCGTTTCTCCATGTCGTCTTCATCGGCGTCCCGCTTGTGTTCATGACGGTATTGCTGCAATCGGCGCTGCGCGGGATCGGCGATGCCGTCACGCCGCTATGGACCACGGTGCTCAACCTCGTGTTTTCGCTGGTGCTCAATCCGATCTTCATCCTCGGCCTCGGCCCGGTGCCCAAGCTGGGGCTGGCCGGCGCTGCGATTGCTGGCGTCGTGACCAATTTCATCTGCCTCGCCTTCATGCTGTGGCGGATCTATTCACGCGATCTGCTGATCCGGCTGCGCGGCAAGGAATTCGCGCTGCTGATCCCTGATTGGGCGCATATGCGGCCGGTGCTGGTGATCGGCGTGCCGATGGGGCTGTCGATGGTGATCATGTCGATGGCGGGCGTGGTGATGATGGGGCTGATCAACCGCGAGGGTGTCGATACCGCCGCCGCCTACAACGCGGTCAACCAGATGTATGGCTATATCCAGATGCCCGCGTTCGCAGTGAGCAGCGCGGTCAGCGCAATGGCAGCGCAGAACATCGGCGCGGGGCGGTGGGACCGTATCAGCCTGATTACCCGCACCGGGGTGATCACCAATATCGTCATGACCGGGGTGCTCGTTCTCGTCGTGCTGGCGGCTGGCCATGTCTTGCTCGGGCTGTTTTTGCCGCTCGGCAGCAATGCCATTCCGATCGGTGAGCACATCAACCTGCTGATCGCCTGGACATTTGTCCCGATGGGCATTTCAATGGTGATGACCTCGATCGTCCGCGCCAACGGGGCAGTAATCGTGCCCTTCGCCATCTTGGTGATCTCGATAATATTCGTGCGGATGAGCGTCGGCTTCGGGCTTTATCCGCTCTATGGCTCGGATGCGATCTGGTGGTCATTCATGGCCAGCGGCAGCTCATCGGCCTTGCTGGGGATCGGCTATTACCTGCACGGCGGCTGGCGCAAGGGCGCCTCGATCGAGGCCGCGCGGGCGGAATAGTATTACCTGCCGTGCGCGCGCCAGCGCTGGACGGTGCGCTGGACCATGTCCTCTTCGCCGCCGGAACTGTTCCACAGCTCGACGAAGGACGGGTCTTCCGAGGCCGGCCGCTTGAATTCATCGAGGTCGTCGAACACCACGCGGATCGGCACGGAAACGCCTTCGCCGCAAATGATGCATTCGCGGTTACGCAGCGCCGGGATCGAATCGAGAAAGCCGCGCGCGCCTTCGGGCATGGCTGCCTTGACGAATGCCTGGTCGCGCTCGTTGTTAAGCCGCATCGCGATGATGGTGCCGCATTGCGACAGCACGCCCTCGGCCAAGTCGGACGGACGCTGGGTGATCAGACCCAGCGAGACGCCGTATTTACGGCCTTCCTTGGCGATCCGCGACAGGATCTTGCCGACTGATGAGCCATCGGCATTCTTCTCGTTGGGCACATAGCGATGGGCTTCTTCGCAGACCAGCAGGATGGGCCGGGTCTTTTCCTCGCGGGCCCAGACGGCGAAATCGAACACCAGACGGCTAAGCACGGCGACCACGGTGGAAGTCACTTCGCTCGGCACGCCGGAGACGTCGATGATCGAGATCGGCTTGCCGCGCGCCGGCATGCGGAAAATCTTCGAGATGAATTCAGCGAGGGTATCGCCGACCAGCATGCCCGAAAACATGAACTGGTAACGCGGATCGCTCTTGAGCTCGTCAAGCTTGGACTTGATGCGCATGTAGGGCGCGGTTGTCGTCGCCTTCTCCAGCTTGCCCATCTCATTGTTGAGAACGGTCGAAAGGTCGGACAGCAAATAGGGTACGGGCGAATCGACGGTGATCTTGCCCAAGCCTTCGGCATGGCGGCCCTTCTGTCGCGCCATCAGCAGGCACCTGGCGAGAATGTCCTCATCTTCCATGCGGTTGTTGCCCAAGGAAGTGAGCATTATTTCGCAATGCTCTTCGAAATTCATCAGCCAATAGGGCATCTGCAGGTTGGAGACGTCGAAGATCACTCCGGTATTGCGGAAAGCCGAAGCATATTCGCCGTGCGGATCGACCATGATGATATGGCCTTCGGGTGCAGTCTCGCAGATCCGGTGCAGGATCAACGCAGCGCTCGTCGATTTTCCGGTGCCGGTCGAACCGAGCAGCGCGAAATGCTTGCCCAGCATGGCGTCGACATAAAGCCCGGCGCGAATGTCGTTGGTTGGATGCACTGTGCCGATCTGGACAAGATTGCGGCCATCGCTGGCATAGATCTGGCGCAGGTCGCTGGTTGTCGCCGGATAAACCAGCGCGCCGGGGTTCGGATAGCGGGTAACGCCGCGGTGAAACCCGTGCAGCCGCCCGGTCAGACGTTCCTCGTCACCTTCACCGAGGAAGTCTGCAGCGGCCAGAATGCCGCCCGGCGTTGTTGCATCCTGCTTCTGGTTGCGAACAGTGGCCAGCAGCCAGCCCCGGCCTGCCTTGATCTTGACTTGACTACCGACTTGCCCGGCCTGCGCAATCGAGGGATCGTCGCTGCCAGCACATTCGGTCAGCCGGCCGAGGTCAATGGCAATCTGGGTGCCTGCGCCAGCGATCTCAAGCACCATGCCGATCGGCTCCATCGAGCTGTCGATGGCAGGCGCATTCTGGTTTCCGCCAAGGTCCTGACGGGAAGCCATTCTCGTAGCGTCGAAATTCTGGGTGCTCATATCTGACATGCGCCGAAGCTGCCCTTGACCGGGAATTGAGCCGCATTGCTACGTCGTAGATGTTAATTTCAGCCTAAACAGTCCAGCCATGCTCACCTTCAGACCAGCGCGAACACCCGTCCCGCCAACCAGCCCATCACTACAGCAAGGCCAATCGCCAGCAGCCCGTAAAGAAAGGAATAATTCTGGGCGAACTGCGCAACCACCCCTTCGAAGCCCAGTTTGCGCACTTCCACCGTACTCAACGCCGAAGCGACAACCCGGCCATGCGTGATCGCGAAAGTCTCGGCAGTATATCGACCGGTCACGACGCTGGACGGCAGCACCATCCGAGCCTGATAGAGCACCTGTTCCTTGACCGTCACCCCGGCGTCGTTTTGCTGATACAGGCCCCGGCGGCTCATAAGATCGACCAGCCCCGCCGCAAAGTGGCTTTGCGCCTTGGGATCGATCGCGCCGGTCGGTGACAGTTGCAGCCAGGGCAGGCCAAGCTCATAGATCGCGGCGGTCTTGTCATCGACGAGCGTGGCGATCGGCCGGGTCGATGCGACGGCAAAGTAGGACGGCACCGAGTGTAGCTCCAGGCTGGCGGCATTGAGCCAGATCCCCGCCATCTTGCGCTTCTCTCGCAGGGCAACCGGGTTGCTTGGCCCCTTAAGCACGACGACAATGTCATAATCCCGCCCCGCCCTGGTCCCTTCCGGGCTGAGAAGGGCGCCAAACAGCAACAGGTCCGCACCTGTGAAGCCCTGCCGGACCTGCACTTCGTGTTGCGATATCTCCGGCACCAGAATGGGATCTCGGGCGCCGCCCAGCAGCAACAGGGCCAGAATAGCGAGCAGCGCTCTCACTGTACCACCACCGTGAATATCTCGTCGGGGCGATAGCCCAGACCGATCGCCAGCCGGATCGCGACCAGCAGGACAATCGCCGCCAGGGCCAGCCGCAAATATTCCGGCCGCGCCTTCTGGGCAAAATGCGCGCCGACTTGTGCTCCGGTGACCGAACCGATCAGCAACAGCCCGGCCAGCACTATGTCGACTGCCTTGGTAGTCAGGGCGTGCATCATGGTAGTCGCCATGGTGACGAACAGGATCTGGAACAGCGAAGTGCCGACCACCACGCTGGCACTCATGCCGAGGATATAAAGCATTGCCGGGACCAGCACGAAGCCGCCGCCGATGCCCATCAGCATCGTCAGAACACCAGTCGCCACGCCGAGCAGCAGCGGCGCCAGAGGCGAGATGTAGAGCCCCGAGCGATAGAACCGCCAGCGCATCGGCAGGCTTGCGACCAGTGGGTGGTGCCGCCGCTTGCGCGCCTTGATCGGCTTGCCGGTTCGCTGTGCACGCAGGACGTCGATGCTCTCACGCGCCATGATGATCCCGATTGAGCCGAGCAGCAGGACGTAGAGTACGTTAATCACCGTATCGATCTGGCCCAGCTCCTGAAGCAGGCGGAACAGCAAAGTTCCGATGCCCGTGCCGATAATCCCGCCCGCCACCATCACCAGGCCGATCCGGATATCGACCCCGCCGCGCCGGTGATGTGCGAAGACGCCTGAGATGCTGGCGCCAGTCACCTGGCTGGCAGCCGATGCCGCGGCTACAGTGGGGGGAACGCCGTAGAAAATCAGCAAGGGCGTGGTCAGGAAGCCGCCGCCGACACCGAACATACCGGACAGCAGCCCGGTCAGTGCACCCAATAGGACGATGAACAGGCCGTTGACCGAAAGATTGGCGATGGGAAGATAAACGTCCATGCTTTCACCTGCCTAGCCGACAGGCGGTCCGGAAGGAAGCTTGGCAGTGTCAGAAACCTGCAGAAAGCGTAACAGCCGGACCAGAGCCTGGCGCCGCCTTGCCCGCCACCCGGAACCGCCAGTCTGCGCCAAGCCTGATCGAAGCCGGCCCGCCGAGCGGCTGGCCGATGGTCAGCGAAGGCCCGGCATCGAACCGCGAGGCACCTTTCTGGATTCCGCCCCAAGCTCCGCCGCCAAACCGCAGATCCGCCTTGCCCAGTTGCAGCACCCGGTGATCGAGCCGCAACTGGCCATCGGCGAAACCGGTCGCGAACTTTCCGCCGACATAGCCGGCCTGGCCATATAATTCGCCGCGCATGCCCAGCGGCAGCGCGAACGGCGGCAGTTCGGTCACTGCCAGCACAGCCGGGCGCAGCGCGTGGCCACTTGGCGTGCTGGTGTAGCGCGCCTCACCCTGTAGCGAGACCGGCAACCGCGAAATCGGCCGCACAGCCAGACCAATCGCCACTTCTCGCTCGCCAGAACCGTTCAGCGCGGCAGTCGTGCGCAGATAGGCATTGGGGTGCATCGCACTGCCGGGAGCAAGCCGGTAGCGCAGCACCGCGCCCGCCTGGCTCGCGCCATAGCTCGGGATCAGCAGCCCGCCGGACGGCGCAGCATTGCTGCCCCGCCGCCACAGCACCCACGAATCGACCGACCAGCGCTTAGGCCCGGCGTTTGCCCCAAGGTTGCGGGGCTCAGAACCGGCGGGGTAAAACGGCACCGGCGCGGGTGCCGGCTCCGGCATCGCCAACAGCGTGGCCGGCATCGGAATTTGCGATAGCGCCGCCATCCACAGCAGCTGGTGACCGGCGGCCACGATGGGAGGAACCGGCATGGCAACCGGATTCGGCGGCAGCGCCACGAGTTGCTGCGACACTCGCGACAGTGGAATGAGAGGGGGGGCGGGCGCGGGCTTTGGCAAGAATGAAACCAGCGGCGCGTGCCCGGACCGGTCGGCAAAGCCGGAACCTGCCGCTATTGCGCGTTGCGCAGGCTCGCTTTGATTCCACGACTCTGCCCTCACGGCATCGCCGGGCACCGACATGCCAGCCGGCGCGGCGGATTCGTGCCTTTCCGAAACAGAAGGCAATCGCTCATCCGGATTGGCCAGCGCCACAACCGCGCTGGGCGCTGGCATCGCAACAGCCGGAACAGCCTTCGGATCCCACATCATCGCCCGCGCCGAGACCCAGCCGCCCAGCACCATAACGAGCACGATCAGCGGCTGGCCGCGACGCGAAAAACCCCCCATCATGTTCCGGCTGCCTGCGTCAATTGAGCCTTGTCGTCGACCAACGAGGGGTGGCTGCTACCGTGCCGGGTCTTGTCCCAACTCACTTCGCCGCCGCTCAGGGTGCGGACATAGGCGACCAGCGCGCGCCTGCCGGCCATGATCGAAATGATATTGGCGACCGGAATCCGCATCACCGCCAGCAGCCCTTCGATCACCCCATATTCACGCGCAGTGAAAGCAAACCGCATACCGGCACGCCACACGAAGCTGACGGAACTCATCGCAATCATGAAGCGGAGCGCCGGCGAGGGCGCGAGCCAATCCTGCCAGCCGGCCAGTCGCGCCACAGCCAGGACGGCCTCGACCATCAGCAGCAGATAGGCGGCCGCAAGCACCACTGCCGTCAACGGCCCGCGCCGATCACGCAGCGCCATCCAGATTTCGATCGGCCGCCCGCTCCAGCCCAGCCGTTCCCAGCTCTGCAAGGCAATGCCATGGATCCAGCGCGCCTTCTGGCGCACGGCGGTTTCCAGCGTGGAGGGGAAATAGCTGCGCGTGGCAACAAGATTGCCATGCTCGTCGCGCATTCGCAGGAACCGGCTGCGACCGCCGTCGCGGGCGATCAGCAGGCCCAGCTCGTAATCCTCGGTCAGGCATTCGGAAGCAAAGGGACCTGTTCCGCCGCTCGCCATGCGCAGGCGGGCGAGACTTGCCAGCGCCTCGCGCGAAAAGCCGCAGCCGACGCCCGCCGCCGGGATCGCCGCGCCCAGCGCGTCGCGCACCACGAGCGACTTGGCATGGGCCTCGGTAAATTCATCCGAATAGTGCCCGGCAACCCACAGCGAGGCGGGCTGCGGTTCGGGGCGCACCGGCAACTGGACGAAATCTACTTCGGCCAAGGCCCGGTCCATCACTGCCAGCGCGGCGGGATGCACCATATCCTCGGCGTCGTGCATGATGATATTGCGATACATTACGCCGCTGCGCGCCTCATCCGCACGCAAGGCGCCATAGAGCCGGTTGAGGCAATCGGCCTTGGTGGTCGGGCCATCGACGGCATTGACCACCACACGAATGCGCGGATCGCCACCTGCCGCAGCGCTCGCCGCGGTCAGCGTCGCGGGATCATTGCGATAGCAGCCGACATAGACCACGAAGTCGCGCTGGGCCCACGCTTTCAGGGTATGCGTGATCATATGGCCGATTACTTCGTTCTCGTGCCAGGCCGGCACCAGAATGGCGGCGCGGCCGAGCAAGGGCGATTCTGCCAGAGCCAACGGCACGCGAGCAGCACCCGCGTGACCGCCCAGACGCAGCCAAATCCACGAAAAATCGATCGCAGCCTCGTCTATCGCACTGACAATAAACCAGAATGTTGCAAACAGCAGCAGCTCATGTTCGGCCACGAGCAGCCAGCGCAATAGGTGCGCAAATCCTGTCAGCGCCACATCAGACAGCATTTAATCAAGCCCCCCCGGCCCTCATCCGAGAATCGAACCTATTGCTTTGTCAGCGATTTGCAATGCCTTCAGCTATGGCTATTGAATCATTGCCAAGGGAATCCGCTCCACCATGCCGCAACGCCATCATGTCGCTAACCGCATCGCCAATGCGCTGCGCCGGATTGCGGGCGGCGAGGCCGGGTCGGGCGTGCTGCTGATTGCCGCCGCCGCGCTGGCGCTGCTGCTGGCCAATTCGCCCGCCGCGCACTTCTATCACGCCGCGCTGCATGGCAAGCTGGCCTGGACGCCGGTGGCGCACCTGAGCGACCTCCACGGCTGGATCAACGATGCGCTGATGGCGCTTTTCTTCTTCGCGGTTGGGCTGGAAATCAAACGCGAGATGCTGGATGGAGAACTGGCGACCCCGGCCCGGAGGCGACTGCCCGTGCTGGCGGCCATCGCGGGAATGATCGTCCCGGCGCTGGTCTACCTCGCAGTCAGCCGCGGCGATCCGGCTTTGCGGGCAGGCTGGGCGATCCCGGCCGCGACCGACATCGCCTTTGCCGTTGGCGTGCTGGCCCTGCTTGGTCGCCGTGCCCCGCCCGCGCTTCGCCTGTTGCTGCTTACGATTGCGATTGTCGATGACATCGGTGCGGTCACGATCATCGCGTTGTTCTATACCCGGGGCATCGATCTGCTTTGGCTTGGCGGTGCCCTCGCCTTTCTCATTGCAATGCTGGCTTCGAGCCATTTGCGGATCGGCAACGGCTGGACCTTTGTTGCCTTGGCCGTGCTCGCATGGCTGTGCACCCTGCATTCCGGGGTACATGCCACCATCGCCGGGGTTGCAGCGGCGCTCGCCATTCCGATGCGGCTGAATAGGGGCGGCGACAGCCTGCTGCTGCGCATGGAACACGCGCTCTCGCCTTGGGTCGCCTACCTGATCCTGCCGCTGTTCGCACTCGCCAATGCCGGGACGGAACTGAACGGCTCAGCAGGCCTCTTTGCTCCTTTGCCGCTGGCGGTGGCCGGCGGGCTCGTGCTGGGCAAGCAGCTTGGTATTTTCGCCGCGATCTGGGCTGCCTGCCGCTTCGGCCTGGCCCACCGCCCGGCTGGCGCCAGCTGGGCGCAGCTATGGGGCATGGCGCTGCTGTGCGGGATTGGCTTCACCATGAGCCTGTTTATCGGCGGGCTGGCTTTCCCGGAAAACCCTGAATTGGTCGAGCAGGCCAAGCTGGGCGTACTCGCAGGGTCGCTGGTTTCCGCTGTGCTTGGCTATGCGGTGCTGAGGCTGGCGGGTCGCGAATTGCAGCGCAGCCAGCGGTGATTTGGTTGGACGGGTCAATGTGCTTGGCAATATGGGCCGATGGTCAACAGGGAGCAACGAAGCTTGGCAAATCCTGAAGTGCTGCGCCGATACCAGACCTTGGACGGTTTGGGCGGTATAGCAGCCCTGGCAGTCGTTATCCATCACGGCGGTGTCTGGTTCCCGATCAAGCCAAATCTGGCTGCATCTGCGGTCGACCTGTTCTTTTTGCTGAGCGGCTTCGTTATCGCTGCGACCTACGAACATCGCTTGGCAAGTGGCCTGTCTAGTGCGCAATTTATGGCAATCAGGCTGATCCGGATGTATCCGCTTTATCTTGTCGGCCTGATCATTGCGTTGTTCGGCTTGACCCTCTCCTTGTGGTCCCACGGCGGGCTGACACCATTTCATCTGGCATTTTGGAAGGCGGCACCATTCGCAGCGCTCATGCTGCCAAGTCCCAGCTTTGGTGTCATGGGCAATGTTTATCCGCTGAACCCTCCCGCGTGGTCGTTGTTCTATGAACTTTGCATCAATCTCGTCTTCGCACTGACATATCGCCATTGGACCGTTCGCAATATCGCGATCGTCGCTGTTCTCGCCGGAAGTGCGTTCATCATCCAACCTGAAATGCTGACTGGCGGCTGGAGCCATCTCAATTTTTTGGATGGCATTTTTCGGGTTTGCTACTTCTATCCTCTTGGCGTCCTGTTATTGAGGATTTATCCGAAAATCCCGGTATTTCCGGCACTGCGAGCATGGCATTGCTTGGCATTTTTCGTTGCAGTGGTCTGGTGTGATTTCGGGCCGCTAACATTTCTCTCGGTCTTGGTGGTCTACCCGGTTTTGGTGGCGCTCGCGGTGAAGACCGAGCCCTCCGGATTGATTGCTCAGGCCTGCAAAAAGGCGGGGCTGTGGTCCTATGCGATCTACGCCGTGCATTTTCCCTTGATTGCCCTTGCCCAGACAGTCGAGTCCAAGCTGCAGATGCATCTTGACCCGCTGCTGGCGAGTGTGTCGGTTATCGCCGGATTGATTGTATTCGCTGAGTTGCTTGATCGCTATTACGACGGACCGGTGCGCAGACTTCTCAGCGTCCGATTGATTGGCGTTCGCGTTTGGACATAGTTTGCGAAATAGCCTCGTGGCCCCTTCACCACTCCCCCACATTGGCCATGCTCGCCCATGGCTCCTGCGGCAGCAGCGAATCGCCGATCTGCAGCAGCTCGACTGAAATCTGGTCGGGGGTGCGGATGAAGGCCATGCGGCCATCGCGCGGGGGGCGATTGATGGCAACGCCCGCGTCGGCCAGTCGCTGGCAGGTCGCGTAGATATCATCGACGCCATAGGCGAGGTGGCCGAAGTTGCGGCCGCCCTTATAGTCCTCCGGGTCCCAGTTGTGGGTCAATTCGACTTCTGCGACGCCCTCCTCGCCGGGCACCGCCAGGAAAATCAGGGTGTGGCGGCCCGGCGTGTTTTCGTAGCGGCGGAATTCCTTGACGCCGATCAGGTCGAAAAAGCGGATAGTTGCTTCGGGATCGCTCACCCGGATCATGGTGTGGAGGTATTTGGTCACGCTTCGTCTCTCCATTCATCGCACGTCAGGCACGGTTCATCGTGCATAAAGCTTGGCAAGCGCATTGCTCCCGGCACCACCAGGGAAGCCCCGCCATGACCGATAATAGCCCCGATAGACCCGCCTCCGCCACAACGTTCTTCGCCAATCCCGACACCCGCCGCTGGCTGGCCAGTGCCGGGGTGCTTACGCTTGGCATGGTGCTGGGCGGCTATCTGCTGGGCAATGGTTTGGTCCGCGCCCGCGAGGCGGACCGCTCGGTGACCGTGCGCGGGCTGGCCGAGCGCGATGTCACCGCCGATCTCGCAACCTGGTCGCTGGCCTATTCGGCCAAGGCCGGCGACCTCGCCACAGCGCAGGCGGAGGCCGATCACGACAGCGAATCGATCCGCGCCTTCTTCCGCGAACTCGGCTTCCCCGCCGATGCCTTGCAACCTGCCGGGGTCAACGTTTCGCAATTTTCGGACAATGGCGTGCAGCAATTCACCGTGCGGCAAAACATGACGCTGCGTTCGAACGACATCAAGCGCGCCCAGGAAGCGGCGCGGCGGCAGTTTGAGCTGGTCCGGCGCGGCGTGGTGCTGGAGGACGGCTCGGGAATGTCCTACAGGTTTACCGGCCTCAATGCCCTCAAGCCGCCGATGATCGCCCAGGCCACCAAGGACGCCCGCACATCGGCCGAACAGTTCGCGCAGGACAGCGGCACGTCCGTGGGCTCGATCAAGAGCGCCAGCCAGGGCTATTTCTCGATCACCCCGCGCGATGGCGACAGCGGAGCAGACAGTGAAGGCGGCGGCAGCAGCGCGCCCGATTCGCCCTACAAGCGAGTGCGCGTGGTCACGACGATTGATTTCTATCTGCGCTGAACAAAAGAAAGGCCCCGCTCCCCTTGCGGAGAGCGGGGCCTGTTCCCCCTGAATCAGGTTATCGTATCAGGTTATCAGAAACTGGCGGTCAGTGAGACTACGCCCACCATTTTGGCCGGACGCTTCCAGTAGTTGCAGCTAGGCAGGCACGAAGTGCCGGTGACGACATCGCGGTCCGAGATGTTGGTTCCGACCAGCGAGGCATCAAGCGTCAGCATCTTCCAAGTGTAGCTCGCGCCCACCGTGTAATCGACGTAGTTCTTGATGTAGCGCAGTCCGCCGTCGGTGTAGCCAACATGACCATGCAGCGTGATCGGAACGCCCGGAACACCGCCGCTCAGCTCACCGAACACATAGAGGTTGTGGTTGGTGACGGCGTAGTCCTTGAAATAGTTCTGGCCCGGTGCGTAATTGACGCCAGCCTTTGCCGTGACCGGTCCCATTGTCGTGGCGAGCGAGCCATAGATCTCGTAGTAGTTGTTGATCGTGGCGTTCGGATAGAGGTAGCCATAACCACCAACATCGACAGTGACCGCGCCAAACCCATGGCTATAGCCGCCATAGACGTCAATTTCCGTGCCGCCCGGCTGGATCGGCGAACTGGCAAAAGCGGTGGTATCGCCCGCAGTGCTCGAACCCCAGGTCGAAATGTAGAAGCCGGACTCGTGCTTCAGCGTGATCGCCGCCTGCACCGCAGGCTTGTTGTCGGACTGCGCCAGACCGCGGAAGCGGTATTGCGAAACAATCGCGGCACTGCCGGTGATCGTGATAGCGCTCGGCGGATCGGTTTCGTCAGCCATAGCGGGCATGGCTGCAAACGAGCTGCCAGCGAGTAAAGTTGCGGCCAAAAGGCCGCGCATGGACGTAAGCATAGTGAATCCCTCACTGTTATTGATGCCTCGTCCCACCTGCGTGGTCACGGTGCGCCTCGTTATGGGCGACATCACGTGATGACCCGCTTTGTTTGAAACGCTTTGCTGCATTGCACAAGAGGAAATTCACTCGAAATTGCGATGTGCCAAACCGGTGTGTGCTTTATGCAACACTTGCCGTGCTGACCGCTCGCACCTTGTGACCGCCCTGTCACCCGCTTATAGGCGGCCCGCGATCCCTATGATTAAATCTCTGAGCAAACTTTTCCGGCCGCAACCAGCGACGCCGCCAGCTTCGGTTCCACCGGGCCAGCGCGTCTATGCGGTGGGCGACATCCATGGCTGCCGCGATCTGTTCGATGCCCTGATTGCGGCCATAGAGACGGACGATGCGGCGCGTGCGCCAGCGGAGACCACGATTGTGCTGCTCGGTGACCTGATCGATCGCGGACCCGACAGCGCGGGTGTCATCGCCAGCGCCCGCGCTCTGCAGGCACGGCGCGACGTCCGCATCCTGTGCGGCAACCATGAGGAAATGTTCCTCCGCTGCTTCGCCGATCTCGAACTGTTCCGCCATTTCCTGCGCTATGGCGGCCGCGAGACGATCTTGTCCTATCCGCTTGACCAGACGCGCTGGAATGCCGCGGACCTGGACGAGGCTCACGCGATGATGCGCGCAGCCGTTCCCGCCGCCGATCTCGAATTCATCCGCAGCTTCGAAGACAGCATCGTGATCGGCGATTATGCCTTCGTCCACGCCGGGATCTTGCCCGGCCAGCCGATAGAAGACCAGGATCCCGGCGACACGCGCTGGATCCGCGAGCCATTTCTCAGCGACAGCCGTGATCACGGATTTGTCATCGTCCACGGCCATACCATCACGGAAACACCGGTGTTCCGGCGCAACCGCATTGGTATCGATACTGGCGCCTATTCCAGCAACCGGCTGACCGCGCTGGCGCTGGAAGGGGAATCTCGTTGGATTATTTCAACTAATCTCAGTCAAGACGTGGTCACTTGCGAAACCGCTGCGGCATGATGGGGGATTTTTGATGAAAATTGCGATGGTCGGCTCGGGCTATGTCGGGCTGGTATCAGGTGCCTGCTTCGCGGATTTCGGCCACGATGTCGTCTGCATCGACAAGGATCCCGGCAAGATTGCCCGGCTGCAGGCAGGCGAAATGCCGATCTACGAGCCGGGGCTCGAAGAACTGGTGCGCCGCAATGCCGCCTCCAGTCGACTCGCCTTCACCACTGACCTCGCGCAGGGCATTTCCGGCGCCGGCGCGATCTTCATCGCAGTGGGCACCCCGTCACGGCGCGGCGACGGCCATGCCGATCTGTCGTTTGTCCACGCCGTGGCCGAGGAGGTCGGCCAGCATCTCGATCATCCTGCCGTGGTGGTCACCAAATCGACTGTACCGGTCGGGACCGGCGACGCGGTTGAGCGGATCATCGCCGATTCGGGCACCGCGATCCGCTATGCGGTCGCCTCCAACCCCGAATTCCTGCGCGAAGGCGCCGCGATCGATGATTTCAAGCGCCCCGACCGGATCGTCATCGGCAGCGACGACGAATGGGCGCGCGGCGTGATGCGCGAAGTCTACCGACCGCTGTTCCTCAACAAGTCGCCGATCCAGTTTACGTCGCGGCGCAGCGCCGAGCTGATCAAATATGCCGCCAACGCCTTCCTCGCGACCAAGATCACGTTCATCAACGAGATTGCCGACCTTTGTGAAAAGTCGGGCGCGGACGTCCAGGACGTGGCGCGCGGGGTGGGCCTCGATGGCCGGATCGGCTCGAAATTCCTCCACGCCGGCCCCGGCTATGGCGGTAGCTGCTTTCCCAAGGATACGCTGGCGCTGCTCAAGACCGCCGAAGACTTTGGCAGCCCGCTGCGCATTGTCGAGGCCGTGGTCAAGGTCAACGACAGCCGCAAGCGCGCGATGGGCCGCAAGGTCCTCGATGCTCTTGGCGGCGACGTGCTTGGCGGCGATGTCCGCGGCAAGCGGGTGGCCCTGCTCGGTCTGACCTTCAAGCCCAACACCGACGACATGCGCGACGCTCCCGCGCTGGCGATTGCCCAGACGCTGATCGATGCCGGGGTCGAAGTCACCGCCTATGATCCCGAAGGCATGGTGCTGGCCGGGCCGATGATGCCGGGCGTCGCGATGAAAAGCGACGCCTATGCCGCGATCGAAGGCGCCGATGCGGTGGTCATCGTCACCGAATGGGACGCCTTCCGCGCGCTAGATTTCGCCCGCATCAAACAGCTCGCCCGCGCGCCATTGCTGGTCGATCTGCGCAATGTCTATGATCCCCAGGAAGTGCGCGCCTCGGGCTTTGCCTATGTGGGGATAGGCCGGGGCTGAGCGACGCGGCACATTTACCTTGACATTGTGAACCATATTGGTTATATGACCGCGCGGTCAGATTCGTCTGATCCAGCGGCGGGTGCGGGGGCGGGAAAGCGCTTTGCCTCTCTTGTCCACGCCAATGGAACCGGCGCCAAAGCGGCGGAGCCACCACGCGCCCCCCTTTATTCCGGGCGCGTCCGCTGGCTTCGCATGCGGAAGCGTCCGCAAGCCCGATGCGAGGAGGGCCGGCGATCTCCGGCCCCGAAATTTGGAGTATGCTCCATCGGCAGGCGGCTCACTTGCGAGCCCTGCCCGCCACCGCCGCGCACGAAGGGCCGAGCCAGCGAGTCATGCGTGACGCTCGCCAGCCGTTCGCCAATGAAGTCACGCAGCCAAGCCTGTCGCGCCAGGCCCCCGCGCCGGTTCCACCCGTCCGCAGGTCTTTCCAATCTGGCGTTATGCCCGCACTCGCCAGCGGATGCGGAGGCGTGTCTGCCTTACCCCGCCGTCACACCCGCATCGATCTGGATGCATGACCCGTGGTATCCCCGCGCCGCATCGGTCGCGAGGAAGGCGACGCATTCGGCGACATCCTCGATCTCGCACAGCTCCGGCCGGGCCGAACCGATCCGGCCGATCAACGACATATCAAGCTGCATGATCCGCGCCATGCCATGGGTCAGCCCGGTCATCATTCCGCCGGGAGCGACGGCATTGAAGCGGATCGGCTCGTGCATGTATTCCATCGCCAGCGCCTTGGTCATGTTGGTCAGCCCCGATTTTGTCGCGCAATAGGCGGCGAAATAGGCCTGGCCCTGGAACGAGGCGCAGGAGCTGACATTGACCACCGCGCCATGCGCCTCGAGCAGGTGCGGGATCGCGGCGCGGATGGTGAAGAACGGGGCTTCGAGATTGACCGCCATGGTCAGGTCCCATTCGGCGTCGGTGATATCGGTGGTGCGACCGGGCAGCATTACGCCAGCGACATTGCACAGCGCATCGAGGCGGCCGAACCGGGCGACAGTCTTTTCGACCGCCCCACGGCAATTGGCCCGGTCCGACAGGTCAAGCGGCAGCACCAGAGCTTCGCAGCCATGCCTCTCGATCGCGCGCGCCGTTTCGGCCAGGCCAGCTTCGGCAATATCGACAATCGCGACGTTGGCCCCCACTTCTGCCAGGCGAATGGCAGTTGCCTGCCCGAGGCCCGCCGCCGCGCCTGTGACCAGCGCGACCTTGCCCGTCATGTCCGATGGAACCATCATTCGCCTTTATTCTCCCAGCACCCTTGTCAGCTGGCAGCATCGAAGCGGATGGCGGCAATGTCGAGAATTTCCTGCCGGTCCTCGCGCAATAGGTGCCCGGCGCGGATTGCCGTATCGAGCGCGCGGGTGAAGCGGCCCATGTAGTCCGCCTTGCCGCCGGGATAGAGCCGGGCGAGCGTTGCCTTGTCAAATGGATCGCCGTTGCC
>JBDSSP010000135.1:0-12250 GCA_039928735.1 Novosphingobium sp.
CTCAATCCTCGCAGGCCCTCGAGCTTCCCGGGCCGCAATCTTGGCAAGTCGCTCGCTTACCGCGTCATCCGCCGGATGGGAGGTCTGCCAAAGCAGGGAGGCCAATCCGGTCCGGGTGCATGATCGCGTCAAGAGCCCTAAAAGTGGGCGTAATTTTTGACCATTTTCCGCCTGAGTAAACCAATTCTTACGGGCTCACCCGCTATGCGGCGGCTATGGTCGCGATCCCATCAAGCAAGGCACACCCCGCGCGCGTCGCCGTCATCGTTCCTGCTTACGGACTTGCCGTTCTGATCGCTGAGGCGCTCCAGTCGCTGCAGGCGCAGACGCTGCCAGACTGGGAATGCATCGTCATCGATGACGGTTCGCCCGATGATGTCTCGGGCGCCGTTGCCCCCTTCCTTGCAGATCCGCGGATTCATTTTCTCGCAACCGACAATCGCGGAGTTTCGGGCGCGCGCAACAGGGCGATCCGGGAAGCCACCGCTCCTCTGGTTGCCTTGCTCGACGGCGATGACCTGCTTCGCCCCGACTATCTGGCCAACATGGTTCCGACAATGGAGGCCGATCCGGCAATCCGCTTTGCCACCTGCAACGCCCGGATCTTCGGCGCGGTGCCGCAGGAGCGGCTCTGTTTTGATCATCGGCAGGGCAAGGGCGTTGAAGGCCAAGGAACACTTGCCGATGTGCTCGATCGCAGCTTCGGCGTTTATATCGGATCGATCTTCCGCCGCGCCGACTTCGATGCAATCGGCGGGTTCGACGAGAGCATGGCGATGTCGGAGGATTTCGATCTGTGGGTCCGGCTGCTGCAGCTTGGCGGCGAGGCCCGCTATGTTGACCGCGTTATGTGTGACTACCGGGTGCGCGCCAGTTCCGCTTCTTCCGATGGCAAGCGCATGCTGCTCGGTAACCTCAAGGTCTATGAAAAGGCGCGCGACACGCTACCCCCGGATTGTCCTGAACAGGCGTTGCTGCAACGGCTGATCGCAAGACAACGCGATGCGCTCGCCTTCGAACACGCGATCGACTGGGTGATCGGCGGCGACCGGGACCGCGGGCTTGCCGCTCTGAGTGCGCTCCACGGCGAGCAGGTTGGCGGCGCAGTGTGGCGGTTCGCATTCTCGCTGTGGCGGCTGTTTCCAGGTCTGGCACCATGGATGCTGCGCTGGCGCCGCCAGGCCCACGCTCGGGGTCAGCAGGGCCGGCTATTGCAGCCGCTCAGGGCTCGGTGATCTCAGGGCTCAGTGATCTCAGGGCTCGGTGATCTCAGGGTCCGTGTCGAGGTCGTTCCGCTTACAGAGTTTCCATGCCGCATACAGCAGCAGCCCATGCGTCAGTGCCAGGGCGAAGTTATCAATCATGGCACCTCACTGATTCTCGCGATTCGAGTAACCTAGGATAACAAGGTTACAAAAAGCCTTCCCCGCAGCAATTCGGCCACCTGATTCAGTCAGCCCTTGCCAACCAGCGATGTTGCACTGCACAATGGGGGATGCGGATTGCCATCATCGATGAAAGCGCCAGCCGCGCGGCCGTGATCCATGAAGGGATTGCCGCGCTGGATGATTGCGAGATTTTTGTCGTCACCGAGCGGCGCGGGCTGGTCGCTCGGATCGGCGAAATCGAGCCCGATATCATCTTGATGGACCTGGGAAATCCCTCGCGCGATGTGCTGGAAGAATATTTCGCTGTCAGCCGCGCCGTGGCCCGGCCGATCGCCATGTTCGTTGACGAATCGGACGAGGAATCGATTGCCGCTTCGATCGATGCCGGGGTCTCCGCCTATGTCGTCGATGGCCTTTCGGCGCATCGCATCCGCCCCTTGCTCGATCTGGCAGTGCGGCGGTTCAATGCTTTCTCGCGGCTGCAGGCCGACCTTGCAGAAGCCAAGGGAAAGCTTGCGGAGCGAGATACCATCGACAAGGCCAAGCGTATTCTGATGGACAGCCGCGGCATTCCCGAACACGAAGCCTATGGCGAAATGCGCCGAACTGCCATGAGCCAGGGCCGCCGCATCGCCGATATTGCTGAAGCGGTGATCACCGCACACCAGCTGCTGGGAGGAAACTGATGGCCAAGGAACTCACCATCGGATTCCTGCCACTGGTTGATGCCTGCCTGCCGATTCTGGCGCGCGAGCATGGCTTCGCTGAGGAAGAAGGCCTCAGTCTGCGGCTGGTCAAGGACATGAGCTGGGCGACCGTGCTCGACCGCCTGCTCTATGGTCATACCGACGCAGCGCATCTGGTCGCCCCGCTGGCGCTGGCAGTGACTTTGGGACGTGGCCGTCCGGCGCAGCCGCTGTCCGTCCCCTTCGTGCTCGGTCTCAATGGCAACGCGGTGACCATGCGCCCTGATCTGGCAGCGCGGGTGGGCACGAGCGGGCGGCTCGGCGATCCGGTGCGAGTCGGTGCCGCCCTGAAAGTGGTGGTGCAGGAACGGCTGGCGGTGGGAAATCCGATACGCTTTGGCGTGGTGCATCGCTATTCGAGCCATAACTACATGCTGCGCTATTGGCTGTCGGCGAGCGGCATCAGGCCAGACCGCGATGTCGAAATCACTACCGTAGCCCCGCCGTTCTGCGCCGATGCGCTGGAGCAGGGCGAGGTCGATGCGATTTGCGTCGGCGAGCCGTGGAACAGCGTGGCGGTGGAGCGCGGCGCGGGCGAGATCGTGCTGGCGACCGCGCATATCTGGCGGCGCGGCGTGGAGAAGGTGCTGGCGCTGCGCGAGACGATGCTGGAAGACCGGCGCGACGCTGTTGAGGCACTGATCCGGGCGCTGGTCAGGGCGGGCAGGCACTTCATCGATCCAGCAAACTGGGATGCCAATGCGGCAATCCTGGCACGGAGCGAATATCTCGATGGCGATCCGGTGCTTATCCGCCGGGCAATTTCGGACCGCATGCTGCTCGCGCGGGGCGGCGAAGTGGTTCACTATCCCGATTTCATGTTCCAGTATCGCGAGGCGGCGAACTTCCCGTGGATCAGCCAGGCGGAGTGGCTCTACACCCAGATGGTGCGCTGGGACGGAATGGATTTCGACCCCGCAGATGCAATCAAATCTGCCCGGGTATTCCGTCCCGACGTCTACCGCAGTGCACTCATCGGCACGGGCGAGCCGTTGCCAGGGGCCAGTTCCAAGGTCGAAGGAAGCCTCGAATTACCCACTGCCGTCGGCACGCAGAGAGGCAGTATTACATTGACAGATAACAGATTCTTTGATGGTCAGGCATTCGATCCGGCCGACATTCCCGGATACCTTGCCCGACAACCGTGAACAGTTCTTTTTGCTGCACTGCAAAAAAGGGCTTTACGAGGGGCCTGCGAATCGCTTAGTCTGCGGGTCAGCAGAGAGGGAGCAGCCCAACGTTGGGTCGCAAAATTCCTCTCTGCCGCACACTCACATTGCGTGGCAACGGTGCCGCCCGATCTGACTCCATCTGGGGCCAAGTCGAGGCGGCTTTTTTGCGTTGTTCACGCCGAAACAGGGAAGACACGCAATGAGCACGGTTCGGTTCGACAAGCGGGGTTTCATGGCGGCATTGCTGCTCGGCGCGGCGCTGGCAGGATGCAGCAAGGGCTCGGCACCCGCCGATACCGGCGCGATTGCCAAGATCGCCGCAGAAAAGGGCATCGAGCATTCGAACCTCAAGCTTGGTTTCATCAAGCTGACCGATATGGCCCCGCTCGCCATCGCCAAGGAAAAGGGATTCTTCGCCGAGGAAGGCCTCAACGTCTCGCTTGAGCCACAGGCGAACTGGAAGGTGCTGCTCGATGGCGTCGCCGGTGGCCAGCTTGATGGCGCGCATATGCTGGCCGGCCAGCCGATTGCTGCCGCTGCCGGGATCGGTGCCAAGGTCAAGCTGATCGCGCCGCTGAGCCTCGATCTCAACGGCAACGCCATAACGGTATCCAACAAGCTCTGGGAAACGATTGCACCAACTCTGCCCAAGGGTGCCGACGGCAAGCCAGTCCACCCGGTCGCAGCTTCGGCACTCAAGCCAGTTCTGGCAGACAAGGCGCTGAAGTTCGGCATGGTGTTCCCGTTCAGTCCGCATAACTACGAATTGCGCTATTGGCTGGCGGCTGGCGGCATCACGCCTGGCTATTATCTGCCTGGCGATCTGGCTGGCACCACGGGAGCGCAGGTGCAGATTTCGGTGACGCCGCCGCCGCAGATGCCCGCCACGCTCGAAGCTGGAACCATCGACGGCTATTCGGTGGGTGAACCGTGGAATCAGGCTGCGGTCAAGAAGAAGATCGGCGTCCCGATCATCACCGATGACGAGATTTTCCACGATAACCCCGAAAAGGTGTTCGGCATGACCGAGGCCTTTGCCGCGACCAATCCCAAGACTACGCAAGCGTTGTTGCGGGCACTGATCAAGGCGCAGCAGTGGCTGGATGCCGAAGGCGGCAAGAACCGCGCCGAAGCAGTCAAGATTCTGGCGGAATCAAAATATGTCGGCGCCGATCCCGAAGTGATCGCCGCATCGATGACCGGCAAGTTCACATTCGCCCCCGGCGACACTCGCGATGCACCGGGCTTCAACATCTTCTTCGATAATTTCGCCGGATACCCCTATTATTCCGACGCAATCTGGGATCTGACACAGATGCGCCGCTGGGGCCAGATCCCCGCCGACAAGCCGGATCAGTGGTATTTTGACACCGCCAAGGCCGTGTACCGCCCCGACCTCTATATGATGGCGGCAAAATCACTGAGCGATGGCGGCGTGATCCCGGCTGCTGCTGTGCCGCAGACCGATGGCTTCAAGGCACCGCAATCGGGTTTCATCGACGGCATCACTTACGATGGCAAACAGCCCAACGCCTATCTCGCGAAATTCGCCATCGGGCTCAAGGCGGGACAGACCGTCACCCCGGCTGGCGTCAAGTAAGGATAGCGATAAGATGACCGCCGTTCCGATAAGGAAAGACCACTTTGCAATGGACCAGCAAGTTGAACTGCCTGCGGAAACGGCGGCATCGGTCGGCGAGGTGCGGCCTGACAAGCCCGCCCGTCGGCTGCTGCCCGAAAATATCAAGCTGCCGCCAGCCCGTGTGCTGTTCGATGCGGCATGGCCGCCACTGGCTGGGATAGGCGGTTTTCTGCTGCTGTGGGCGCTGCTCGCGCCGCTGGTGAAGACATCGCTGGGCACCTTGCCCGGCCCGGGCGACGTTTGGGATGCCTTCAAGGGACTGATGGTCGAGTATGCGGCGGCACGCGTTGCTGCGGCGGATGCGGTGGCCTCTGGCTCCACCTACAGCGGCCCACCAACCTTCATCGACCAGATTTTCACTTCGCTGAAGACCGTGGCCATGGGCTTTGTCCTCGCCACACTGGTGGCCGTGCCTCTGGGGCTGGTGGCTGGCATGTCGAAGCGGATCAATGCAGCGATAAACCCGCTGGTGCAAATCCTCAAGCCGGTCAGCCCGCTGGCATGGCTGCCAATCGTGACCATGGTAGTCTCCGCCTCGATCACGAGCGATGATCCGACCTTGCCCAAGAGCTTTGTCGTCTCGGCAGTCGTCGTGATGCTGTGCTCGCTGTGGCCGACCCTGATCAACACCGCCATCGGCACTGCCTCGATCGACAAGGATCTGCTCAATGTCGGCCGGGTACTGCGCCTTGGCTGGTTCGCCAAATTGCGCCGCCTGGTCCTGCCCAGCTCACTGCCCTACATTTTTACCGGCATGCGGTTGTCGCTGGGCACCGGCTGGATGGTGCTGATCGCGGCGGAAATGCTGGCGCAGAACCCTGGGCTTGGCAAATTCGTCTGGGATGAGTTCCAGAACGGCAATGAAAAGTCGCTCGCCCGGATCATGGTCGCCGTTGTGGTGATCGGCCTGATCGGCTTCCTGCTCGACCGGATCATGATGGCCCTGCAAGCCCTCGCCAGCCGGAACCACACGCTGTGAGCGCGCCGGAAGCAATTCTCACCCTGCGCGGTGTCACCAAGAGCTACAGCGGCGCGGCCGGTGTCAGCGAAGTGCTCGGCGGCATCGATCTGGAAGTGCGCGAGGGCGAATTCGTGGCCGTGCTGGGCTTTTCCGGGGCGGGCAAGACCACGCTAATTTCGGCGATTGCCGGGCTGATCGAGGCTGACGCTGGCGAAATCCTGCTGCGCGGCAAGCCGATCAAGGGCCCGGACAAGGATCGCGGGCTGGTGTTCCAATCCTACTCGCTGTTTCCGTGGCTGACAGTCGAACAGAATGTCGCGCTTGCTGTCGATGCGGTGCACAAGGATCGCTCTGCGGCCGAGCGCAAGGCGCTGGTTCGCCAGAAGGTCGAACTGGTCGGGCTGGGGCACGCCATGGACCGCAAGCCGGCGCAGCTGTCGGGCGGCATGCGCCAGCGCGTCGCAGTGGCGCGGGCCCTGGCGATGGAGCCGGAAATCCTGCTGATGGACGAGCCATTGTCGGCGCTCGATGCGCTGACCCGGGCCAAGCTGCAGGACGAGATTGAGCGCATCCGCAAGGAAGAAAAGCGCACCATCGTGCTCGTCACCAATGATGTCGACGAAGCGCTGCTGCTGGCAGACCGGGTGGCGGTTCTGACCCCTGCCCCCGCCGCGCGGATCGGACGGATCTTTGATGTCGACCTGCCGCGTCCACGCGACCGCGAAGCAATGAACGACAGCGCTGCCTTTCAGGCGCTGCGCGGTGAAATTGTCTCCTACCTTGGCTCGCTGGTGGCCGGGCAAGTGCGCACTGCTGCTGACTTCGGCAATCTGCCCAATTTGACCCCGCTCGATCTCGCGCCTCCTCCCCAGGCCTACCGCGACGCGGCTAAGGGCGGCACCGAGCGGCGCTACATGGAATTCTACAAGCTCGGCAAAGTCTACCCCACTCCCAAGGGTCCGCTGACTGTCGTCGAGAATTTCAATCTGCTGATGGACAAGGGTGAATTCGTTTCGCTGATCGGCCATTCGGGCTGCGGCAAATCGACTGTGCTGACCATGGCGGCAGGACTCAATGCCATCTCGCACGGCGGCATCGTGCTCGACAACCGCGAAATCGACATTGCCGGGCCGGACAAGGCCGTGGTGTTCCAGGCCCCCAGCCTGATGCCCTGGCTGACGGCGCGGCAGAATGTCGCGCTGGGGGTGGAGCGGGTCTATCCGCACGCCGCCAAAGCCGAGCGCCGCGAGATTATCGACTATTACCTCGACCGGGTGGGCCTCAGCGATGCGCGCGACAAGCTTGCGTCGGAAATGTCGAACGGCATGCGCCAACGCGTCGGCATTGCCCGCGCCTTTGCACTCAGCCCGCGGTTGCTGCTGCTCGACGAGCCCTTCGGCATGCTCGATAGCCTCACTCGCTGGGACCTGCAGGACGTGCTGGTCGAAGTGTGGAACCGCACCAAAGTCACCGCGATCATGGTGACCCACGACGTCGACGAAGCGATCCTGCTGGCCGACCGGGTAGTGATGATGACCAACGGGCCGAACGCAACCATTGGCAAGGTGCTCAAGATCGAACTGCCGCGCCCGCGCGACCGCAAGGCCTTGCTGAAACATCCCGATTTCTATGCCTACCGCCATGAAGTCCTGCACTTCCTCGCGGAATATGATCACGGACCGCAGGCAGCGGCCGCCTGAATGCCCTTGGGGGGGAATGCCTGACAGAAAATTCACTCGTCAGGAGAATATCATGAGGAAGTACCTGCTCACAGTCGCCGCGCTCGCGGCGCCGATCGCCTTTGCTCACCCTGCGCTCGCGGCCCCGCCGCCGCCGCACAAGTTCGGCGATCCTGTTGTGGTCGGCGACGGGCTGACGCTCGATCCGATCGTCGAGGGCCGGCTGCGCTGGGAGCATGTCGACCAGCCGGCGACCGATGCCGATGCCGTGACCTTGCGGCTGCGGCTGGGCGGTGAGCTGAAGCACGCCAAATCGCATCTGGCCTTGCTGGCCGAGGCCGAGGGCACCGTGGCGATTGGCAAAAATTACAATGCCTTTCCCTTCGCGATCACGAGTAGCCAGCGTCGCCCCCAGTTCTCGACTGTTGCCGATCCGGAGAATATCGAGCTCAACCGGTTGCAGCTGCAATACAAGAGCAAGGCCGTGACCATCACAGTCGGGCGTCAGCGCATAAACCTTGATGACCAGCGCTTTGTCGGCGCCGTCGGCTGGCGGCAGAACGAGCAGACTTTCGATGCGGTTCGCGGCGAGGCCAAACTGGGCCCGGTCAGTCTCGATGGCACCTATTCCATCAGCCAGCGCACGGTGTTCGGCTATGACGCCGGGCCGCGCACGGCCTATGACGGCAATTTCGTGTTCCTGGGCGCGGGGGCGAAGCTTGGACCAGTGAATGTCAAGGCATTCGCTTACTTGCTTGACTACGATCTCGCCGAACAGGGCGGCACCCAGGCTATCGCGCTGGCGGACACCCAGACATTCGGTCTGCGCGCTACGACCAGCCTGCCGCTGTCAAAGTCGGTCAAGCTCAACCTCGCCGCGAGCTATGCTCGGCAATCGAACTACAAGCAGAACCCGCTGAACTATGGCGTGGACTATCTCGCTGCCGAAGGCGGCGTCGCCTACAAGGGTCTTGCGGCAAATGTCGGTTATGAAAAGCTCGGCGCCAGCGCGGTGGCAGGGCGATCGTTCCAGACCCCGATGGCAACCTTGCACAAATTCAACGGCTGGGCGGATCTGTTCCTGACGACACCGGCGAATGGCCTGCAGGATATCTATGGCGGAGTGACTTATGCCTTCGCCAAGGGCAAGGCGCTGCCGGGGCTGAATGCGGCACTGACCTATCACCAGTTCGACAGCGATGTGGGCAGCGTGAACTTCGGCCACGAATGGGATGCCTCGGTCGGGCTGAAGCTCGCGCGCGGGGTCACCGGGCTGGTCAAGTTCGCCGACTACACGGCGCGGGGCTTCGGCGTGAACACCCGCAAGGTTTGGCTCCAGGTGGAATTCGCTTATTAGGTCTCATCCCCCTCCCGCAGCCGGGAGGGGGAATAGGCAGCCAATTTGCTGCACTGCACAAATAAGCCTTGCCAATTGCCCACCGAATCGGCAAGATAAGTGCCAGACGAACAGCGCCGTCCACTGAAGGACGATCCCGCGCTCTCGCAGACATCGTGACAAGGCGTGGCAACGAAGCCGCCCGTACCGCTCCATCTGGACCGGTTCGTGGCGGCTTTTCTGCGTTCGCGCCTGTGGATTGGAGAACGGACGTGAATGCGCCGATGAGTTTCAAGGATCAGGCTGCGCCGGTGCGGCAACGCCTCGTCGTGATCGGCAACGGCATGGCCGGGTGCCGCGCGGTGGAGGAAGTGCTTGCCCGCGATCCCGCGCGCTATGACATCGTCATTTTCGGCGCCGAACCGCGGGTCAATTACAACCGCATCATGCTTTCTCCGGTGCTGGCGGGCGAGAAGACGTTCGATGAAATCGTCATCAACGATGCGGCCTGGTATGCGGACAATGCTGTCACACTGGTGAGCGGCGATCCGGTCGCCCATATCGACCGCGCCACCCAGACCGTTGTTGCCCTGTCCGGCCGGGTCGAACCCTACGACCGCGTGCTGATCGCCACGGGCTCCGATCCATTCATCATTCCGGTGCCGGGGAAGGACCTGCCGGGAGTCGTCACTTTTCGGGATCTCGACGATGTCGACAAGATGCTCGCCGCTGCCGAAACTGGCGGCGCAGCTGTAGTGATCGGTGGCGGCCTGCTCGGATTGGAGGCGGCGCATGGCCTCTCGCTGCGCGGCATGGCAGTCACTGTCATCCACCTGATGCCAACACTGATGGAACGCCAGCTCGACGAGGCGGCCGGCTGGTTGCTCAAGGAAGAGCTCGAACGGCGCGGGCAGGTTATCCTGACCGGAGCGGATACTGCGGAGATACTTGGCACGGACGGCCATGTCTCGGGCGTCAAGCTCAAGGACGGGCGCGAAATTCCGGCAGACATCGTGGTTATGGCAGTCGGCATCCGGCCCGCCACGGCTCTGGCCAAGTCGGCCGGTCTCGAAGTGGAGCGCGGCATCCTAGTCGATGATCACATGGTCACCTCGGATCCGGCGATCATGGCGGTCGGCGAATGCGTCCAGCATCGCGGCGCCTGCTATGGCCTTGTCGCGCCGCTGTGGGACATGTGCCGGGCGCTGGCCGATCATGCGACTGGCGCCCCGAGCGGCTATGAAGGGTCGGTCACTTCGACCAAGCTCAAGGTTTCCGGGATCGACGTTTTCTCCGCCGGCGATTTTTCCGGAGGCGACGGCGCGGAAGACATCGTCATGCGCGATGCCGCGCGCGGGATCTACAAGCGGGTAGTAGTCAAGGACGACCGGCTGCTCGGCGCGGTGCTCTATGGCGATACTGCCGACGGCAATTGGTATTTCGATCTGCTCAAAAGGCAGGAAGACATCTCGCAAATCCGGGAGGCGCTGATTTTCGGGCAGGCCTTCGCGTCCGGAGGGACGCAGCTGGACCCTAACTCTGCCGTTGCCGCCCTTTCCGACGATTCGGAAATTTGCGGCTGCAACGGCGTTTCCAAAGGCAAGGTTGTCGGCTGTATCCTCGGCGGGGCGCACAGCCTCGATGCGGTGCGCTCAAGCTGCAAGGCCTCTGCCAGTTGCGGCTCGTGCACCGGACTGGTCGAGGGCCTTCTGGCCGTGACGCTTGGCGGCGAAGTCGAACGGGTCGAAAAAACCGTCTGCAAATGCACCAGCTTCACCCACGACGACCTGCGCCGCCTGATCATCGAGAAGCAGCTGAAAGCCATCCCGCAGGTCATGCAGGAATTGCACTGGACCACGCCAGACGGCTGCGCCTCGTGCCGCCCGGCGCTCAACTACTACCTCGTCTGCGCCTGGCCGGGCGAATATGTGGATGACCAGAAGAGCCGCTTCGTCAACGAACGGATGCACGCCAACATCCAGAAGGACGGCACTTATTCCGTGGTCCCGCGCATGTGGGGCGGCCTGACCAACCCGCGCGAATTGCGCGCGATTGCCGATGTCGTTGAGAAATTCAACGCGCCGATGGTCAAGGTCACCGGCGGCCAGCGGCTCGATATTTTCGGGATCAAGAAGGAAGACCTGCCCGCCGTCTGGGCCGATCTCAATGCCGCCGGGATGGTCTCGGGCCATGCCTACGGCAAGTCGCTGCGCACGGTTAAAACCTGCGTCGGCTCTGAGTGGTGCCGCTTCGGCACGCAGGATTCGACCGGGCTCGGCGTGCAGATCGAGCAATCGACCTGGGGCTCCTGGATGCCGCACAAGTTCAAGATCGCGGTCTCGGGCTGCCCGCGCAATTGCGCAGAGGCGACGATCAAGGACTTCGGGGTGATCTGCGTCGATTCGGGCTACGAACTCCATGTCGGCGGCAATGGCGGGATCAAGGTGCGGGTCACTGACCTGCTGTGCAAGGTCGCCACCGAAGCGGAGGCCATCGAGCACTGCGCCGCCTTCATCCAGCTCTACCGCGAGCAGGCGCATTATCTCGAACGCACCGCACCGTGGATCGAGCGGGTCGGGCTCGATCATGTCAAGGCCGGGCTGTTCGATGACCCGGACTCGGTCCGCAAATTGGCCGCGCGCTTCCGCTATTCGCAAAGTTTCATGCAGGATGATCCCTGGGCGAAGCGCGTCGCGGGCGAAGATTCCGAACTGCACCAGCACATGGCCGAAGTGCGCCCGCTCGAGTTCATCGCATGATCGGAGATTGGCTCGACATCGGTCCGGTGGACCAGATTGCGCCCGGCAACGCCCGCACCCTGCCGGTGCGCGGAGGTCACGAAATTGCCGTGTTCCACACCCTCGACAACCAGTTCTACGCACTGGTCAATTCGTGCCCCCACAAGCAAGGGCCCCTGAGCCAGGGCATTGTCCACGGCAATGTGGTGACCTGCCCGCTTCACAACTGGAATATTTCGCTGAAGACGGGCGAGGCACTGGGCGAAGACAAGGGTTGCGTGCCGACTATCCCGCTGAGGGTCGATGCCGGGCGAATCTATCTGCTGCGCGAGGCAGTTGTCGGCAAAAAGGTCGCCTGAGCGTGACGAAAGTCCGCACCACCTGCCCCTATTGCGGGGTTGGTTGCGGGATCAGTGCGGTGGTCACCGGGGGGCGCTCAGTCAGGATCGAGGGCGACAAGAACCACCCGGCCAACGCGGGCAAGCTCTGCTCCAAGGGCACGCATCTGGGCGAGACGGTTAGCCTTGAAGGCCGCCTGCTCCACCCGATGATCGGCGAGCTTCCGGCCAGCTGGAACGAGGCGCTGGA
>JBDSSP010000136.1:0-4059 GCA_039928735.1 Novosphingobium sp.
CCGCTTCGGCGTTCATGCCGGGCAATGACAAGGCCGCTGCGACGCCGAGCGAGGCGCGCGACGATCTTGCCGCATTGCGCGAGCAGATGGCTGCGATGCAGGCCAAGCTCGACGCGCTGGGGAAATAGCAGCCAAACTTTCCCCTTTCCCAAGTTGCCCCACCTGAAAGCCTGAAACCTTGTCCGCTATTCGCCACGCCTTGACTGTCACCCGCGATTCCGATTTTGCTGCCTGGTATCAGGAAGTCATTTCCGAAGCTGAGATGGCCGAAGAATCAGGCGTGCGCGGCTGCATGGTCATCCGGCCGTGGGGTTATGGCATCTGGGAGCGGATCCAGTCGCTGATGGATGCCCGGATCAAGGCGGCAGGTGTCGAGAACTGCTATTTCCCGTTGTTCATTCCGTTGAGCTATTTTGCCAAGGAAGCCGAGCATGTCGAAGGCTTTGCCAAGGAAATGGCCGTAGTCACGCATCACCGGCTGATCGGGGATGGCAAGGGCGGGCTGGTGCCCGATCCCGACGCGAAACTTGAAGAACCGTTGATTGTGCGGCCTACCTCGGAAACCGTGATCGGCGCGGCCATGGCGCGCTGGGTGCAATCGTGGCGCGACTTGCCGCTCCTGACCAACCAGTGGGCCAATGTCGTGCGCTGGGAAATGCGCACCCGCATGTTCCTGCGCACCAGCGAATTCCTCTGGCAGGAAGGCCACACCGCGCATGCGGATCAGGCCGATGCGATGGCGGAGACGTTGCGCGCTCTGGAAATGTATCGCAGCTTCTCCGAAGAGTCGCTGGCGATGCCAGTGATCGCGGGCGAAAAGCCGGAGAACGAGCGCTTCCCCGGCGCAGTTGCGACCTATTCGATCGAAGCGATGATGCAGGATGGCAAGGCGCTGCAGGCAGGTACTTCGCATTATCTCGGCACCGGTTTCGCCGAGGCGGCTGGCATCCGCTATCAGGACCGCGAGGGGCAGCAGGCATTGTGTCACACCACCAGTTGGGGCGTTTCGACCCGGTTGATTGGCGGTGTCATCATGACGCACGGCGATGACGACGGCTTGCGTGTACCGCCAGCGATTGCGCCGCAGCAAGTCGTGATCCTGCCGATGCTGCGCGAAGACGACGGCGATGCTGCATTGCTGGCCTATTGCGAGGAACTGCGCCGCGCGCTCGCTTCGCAGCAAGCGATTGGCGAGCCGATCCGCGTGCTGCTCGACAAACGGCCCGGCAAGGCAACTGGCAAGCGCTGGGGCTGGGTCAAGAAGGGTGTGCCGCTGATCCTTGAGATCGGCGGGCGCGATGCGGCATCCGGCCAAGTCTCCGTACTGCGTCGCGACCGACTGTGGCGCGATGACGGCAAGCCCAATTTTGCTGCGCGGGGCAGGGATGAATTTCTCGCAAATGCCTCAGCAGATATCGAGGACATTCAGCGGTCGCTTCATGCCGAAGCAACTGCCCGGCGCGATGCCAACATTGTTCGCAATATTGCCAGCTTCGATGCCCTGGCGGAGCATTTCTCGGAACGCTCGCGCTATCCCGGCTGGGTCGAGCTTGGCTGGTCGAAGCCGTCAGGTGCAGAGCTCGAAGAGGTGGTCACTCGCCTCAAGGCACTCAAGCTGACCATTCGCAACACGCCGATGGGCGGTGAGCCTGTCTCGGGCATTTGCCTGCTCACCGGAAAACCGGCGACCGAGCGCATCTACGTTGCGCGCGCCTACTAGGCTCGCGTTTCTGAAGCTATTTGCCGGCTTAGCAATCGCGCCGATTTGCCGCACGAAAATACGCACCTATTTGTTGCGCGCCATCTCCGCCTTGTAGGCATCCAGGCTGATCGGGCGGCCAAGGAATTCCGATACCATCTGTGCAGCAGGCTTCGATCCGCCGGGCTGCAGCACCAGGCGGCGATAACGCTCGGCAGTCGACCGGTCGCGCAGGCCCTTGGCGGCAAACTGGGTGAACATGTCGTCTGCGATCACTTTGGACCAGCGATAGGTGTAATAGACGGCGCTGTAATTGGAGAGGTGCCCGAAGGCGTCCTGGAACTGGCTTCCTTCCATCAGGGGCACCAGATTGTATTGTGCATCGAGCCGTTTCACTTCCGTGCCAATGTCGACCGGTGCTGGTCCCTGATGCAGGCGCAGCGAGATGTTGGAGAGAGCCAACTGGCGCATGTCGGCAAGCCCAAGGTCGAAATAACGCGCAGCGTTCATCCTGGCGACCAGTTCGCGGGGGATCGGATTGCCCTCCGCGTCACGCGCAAACCGGCTTAGCGTATCGTAATCGAACACCCATTCCTCGAGCATCTGCGAGGGCGCTTCTACGAAATCCCATTCGGTGGAAATCCCGCTGATCCCGGCCCAGCGCCGCGCCGGGCTGAACATGCCGTGCAGCATGTGGCCGAACTCGTGAAGGAAAGTCACCACATCGCCGTGCTCCATCAGCCCGGTGGTGTGATCGCCCGCGGGCATGTTCATCACCAGCGCAGCAACCGGGATGGACCGTCCCACGATGCCGTTACGCAGCGGCACCATATTGCCGTGGTTATATTTGCCCGGGCGGGGGTGGGAATCGAAATAGAACCTGCCGATCACCTGACCATGGTCGAGCAATTCATAGGGCTCGACTGACGGATCCCATACCGCAGTCTTCCACGGCCGGATCTTTACGCCGAACAGATCCTGCGTCAGCGCCAGGATGCCGTCGCGGACATCGTTGTAGGCGAAGTACCTGCGGGCTTCCTGGCGGTCGTAGGAATAGAGCGATTTCTGGACTTGCTGGCCCAAATAGGCGTTATTCCATGGCTCGATCTTCGTTGCGTCCGGTTGCGTCAGCCTTAGCGCCGCTAACTTCTTGGCATAGTCGCGATCAGCTGCCGGACGCGCGGCTGCGGCCATGTCGGCCAGCAGTTTGTCGACCTTGTCGGGTGAGTCGAGCATCTTGTTTTCAAGGATCAGCGCGGCGTAATTTGGTCGGCCCAGCATCGTCGCAAGCTGCTGGCGCAAATCGAGCATGCGGCGCAACACGGCATCGTTTTCGGGATAAGCGCGGGTCAGGTTGGCCAGTGTCAGGCGTTTGCGCAGTGCTTCGCTCTTGGCATAGGCCATCACCGGGTTGAGATCGGGGTAGTCGGTGGAAATCACCACCCTGCCATCTGCTCCCGGCTTGTGTGCGGCGATATAGTCGGCCGGCAATCCTTCGAGCTCGGCCGGAACGGCAGTGACCGTCTTGCGGCCTTTGGCGATATTGGCATCGAAGTCAGTCGAGGCCTTGGAGAGTTGCTCCTGCAATGCCTGGATTTGCGCCCGCTTGGCACGATCGCTGGCCACTCCGGCTCGTTCGAAATCGGCGAGAGTGCGCGTGAGATAGAGCTTGGTTGCGTCGTTCATGCCAAAGGTCGGAATGGCCTTGAGCCGGTCATAGATTGGCCGCGACAGGCTGAGCTTGCTCGCAGCATTTGACACCCGCACTTCGCAATCGCCACCGGCCTGGCGGCGAGCGTCGTCGGCCATGACTTCGCGGTAAAGCGTCGATTCGCCCGACGCCGCGCCGATCAGGTTTACGATGTCATCATAGCGCTGGAGCGTCCGCATTTGCGTTGCCGGGCCTTTCTCGGCCTCGAGTTCGCTCTGGCGCCGTTCGATTTCAGCGATTTCACGGTCGCATACTGCCTTCAAGGTCGCGGCATCGGGTGCATCGACCGCAATCGGTTTGATGAAGCTGTCGATCGGCAATTGCCTTGCCGACACGCTGATGCTCGACGAAGCGGCGAGCAGGACTGCGATGGACACATTGCGAAGCACAGGCATTTCCTCAGTTCAATAGGTTGCACGGGCGAACCTAATCACCTTTTGCCCGAATTGGCAATTTGCACTTGGCGTTGTCTTTATCAGCCTTTGCGCCCAAGACTTGTGCCATGCCCAGTCCTCCCAAATCACCTTCGGGCCTGCCATCGCGCAAGCAGATCCTCGACTTCATTGCAGCCTCGCCGACGCCTGCCGGAAAGCGCGAGATCGCGCGTGGGTTCGGGCTGCAGGGGCACGAGAAAATCGCGCTGAAGGCG
>JBDSSP010000137.1:0-5567 GCA_039928735.1 Novosphingobium sp.
CGTCACGGGCGCGCATGACGACCATCTGTTCGCCGACCTGGGTATTCTTGAGCTCGTCGAAACCGGGAAGCGACTTGACGGTCAGACCAACCGCAATTGCGGTTATCATCGCCGCCAGCAAAGCCAAAGAAAAACACCAGACGAACAGACGCCCGAGCCAACGCCGGGGTCTGCGTGGCTTTGCCCGAGATGGCGGCGGTCGTGGTGGAGGAGGTGCAGATGGCTGCTGGCTCCGCCGAAGATTATCGTTGCGCGCCATCTGGCCAGTAAGCCTCCCCGAACATCGCAGCGATCTGCACGGACCATGTCTAACACAGGCTTAACAACTGGAGCAAAGGCGGAAGACTCTTGCCTCCCGCTGCAGCGCTACTCTTTCGGCTTGAATTCGAGGCTGGCGCTGTTGATGCAATAGCGCAAGCCATTTTCACCGGGACCATCGGGGAATACGTGGCCCAGATGGCCCTCGCATTTGGCGCAGCGTACTTCGGTTCGGACCATGCCGTGCGCTGTATCGCGCAATTCCTCAACCGCATCTTGCGCCAAGGGCGCAGTGTAGCTTGGCCAGCCAGAGCCCGATTCGTATTTGGTATCCGACGCGAACAGCGGCGCGCCGCAACCGCTGCACAGATAGACGCCGGTTGCCTTGTTCTTCTCGTATGCCCCGGTGAAGGCACGTTCGGTACCAGCCTCGCGAAGGATCCGGTATTTTTCGGGCCCAAGCTTGGCCAGCCACTCGGCTTCGGTGAGAGTGAGTTTGGCAGGCATACCGAGTTTCCTTGCTGACCGAAATTTCAAGGCGATGCCTAATTATCGCACGCGACCCTAAGCGAACACACGCTAGCCGCGCTTGCGTTCAATAACTTTTGCCGAAGCGCCCTTGGGATCAGATTGTGCAACGACAGTAAAGCTGCCACTGGCCGGTGACGCAAAAATCCGAATATTATCACCTTTGGTCAAGCGCTGGAAACCCTTCACAGCCTTTCCCGAAACATGTGTGAATATCGTTGTGTTCGACATGACTCAGTCTCCGATCAAAGAATTATAGGCCGCTTTGCGATCATTTGCAAAATGGGGCTCTCCAAGGAAGTCAACAGGATCGAGGTTGGGGTCCACGTTGGCAGCTATCCAATCCATCAACCGATATGCGTTTGCTTCGCCTTCTCCAACAAATTCCAGTATGCGCTCGATCACCTTAACGTCTGATGTGACAACGCCTGAAGCGCCAAAATGGCCTATCTCGTCAGCAACCGCATCTTCATCCAATGGAATGACATTGGTGTTTCGCGTCATCTCCAAAAAATTACCTACTTTAATATGGTCACTTCGCATTCTTTCAGCAAGAGCTTCGGCAATCTTGCCGAGATTGTTTCTCAGGAAGTAGGCGATTATCAACACTACGCTTGGCCATGCCCAAGCCGACAGGACTGTCGCAAAATGTTGTGTCGGAGCCGGCAGCGCGTAGAACCATGCGCTTATCGTTTGGAGGAGCTTCAACATATCAATGCAAATGCTCAACAATCAGCACCGTGCCGTCGTGCCCCGCCACCCGCATCTTGGTCCCCGGCTCGGCATCCGGCCCCTTGGCGAGCCATTCGCTGTCGCCCTGCTTCACTTTGCCATGTCCACCATCGATCGCGTGCGTAACCAGCACCGTCTCGCCGACCAACCTGCCGCCACGGTCATTCATCATGGGATCGGCCGAGACCACCGGATGCGCCGCGAGATAGCGTTTCCCTGAAAATACCGCGACGATTGCCAGGACAGCGAAGGTGACAATCTGCAAGGGCATTCCCATCGGGATCATCCAGCTGAGCATGCCCGTAACAATCGCAGCCCCCGCCAGCCAGATCAGGAACACGCCGGGAATCGCCATTTCGGCCGCCGCCAGCACCAGGCCAATCGCCAGCCAGCCATAATGTGGATCGAGCGATTCGAGCCAACCCATCGTGCTATCCTTTCTTTGGCCCGTCGTTGCCGATGGCGTCGCGGACCAGTTCGCCGATCCCGCCCAGTGTGCCGATCAGCTGCGTCGCTTCGATCGGGAACAAGATCGTCTTGGCATTGGGCGAGGTTGCGAACATCCCTACCGCCTCGGTATATTTCTGCGCGATGAAATAGTTGATTGCCTGGCTGCCGTTGGCGGCAATAGCATCGGCGACCACCCGCGTGGCCTTGGCTTCGGCTTCGGCAGAACGCTCGCGGCCTTCGGCGGTGCGGAAAGCGGCTTCGCGCTGTCCCTCAGCCTGGAGAATCTTCGCCTGCTTCTCGCCTTCGGCGCGCAGGATTTCGGCCTGGCGCAGACCCTCAGCATCGAGAATATTGGCGCGCTTTTCGCGCTCGGCCTTCATCTGGCGGCCCATGGCGTTGACGATATCGGCGGGTGGGCGAATATCCTTGAGTTCGACCCGGGTGATCTTCACGCCCCATGGCTCGGTCGCATGATCGACCACGACCAGCAGCCGGGCATTGATTTCATCGCGCTTCGACAAAGTTTCGTCGAGGTCCATCGAACCCATCACCGTGCGCAGATTGGTCGTCGTCAGCTGCATGATCGCGACATAGAGATTTGAGACTTCATAGGCTGCCTTGCCGGCGTCGAGCACTTGGAAAAATACCACGGCATCGACGCCAACCATGGCGTTGTCCTTCGTAATGATTTCCTGCCCCGGAATATCAAGCACCTGCTCCATCATGTTGATCTTGTTGCCAACCCGGTCAATGAAGGGAATGATCAGATGCAGCCCCGGATTGGCCGGCAGCGAATACTTGCCGAGCCGTTCGATGGTATAGACATAGCCCTGCCGAACGACGCGCACGCCCATCAGCAGGAACAGGAACACCACTACCAACAGCGAAACCAGAAACCCGCCCATGCTCAACTCCCTAAGAAAAAATGATGTTAGCGGCCGCCTCGCTTTGAGCAAGCCCAACCGGTCTCACAGCCTCGAGTAATGCGCCAATAATCGCCCCCAAGCCCGCTCGGCCTGCGCCGCATCGTAGACAGGCGAATCCGCCACGCACCAGCCATGGTTTGCAGGGTAGACTTCGATTTCGGCGGGACGCTTGGCGGATTCGGCAGCAGCGTGCAGTGCATCCTTGTCACCCGGCGCGCGCGTATCGTCACCCTGGGCGATGGCGATGAGGAAGTTGGCGTGAGTGCGGGCCAGCAACTGGTTGGGGCTATCGGCTGCTGCGCCGACCAGCCCTGCCCCGTGGAAACTCGCCGCAGCGCGCACCCTGCCCGGCGCAGCGGCTGCAGTACGGATCGCAAACGGCCCGCCCATGCAATAGCCCTGGCTACCGATGCCCTTGCGCTTGTCGACAGCGTTCTGGGTATCGAGCCAGGCCACCAAGGCTACGGCATCGCGGGCTACGCCTGCCGGGGTTACACCGGTAATCATCGGAGCGAGTTTGGCTTGGCCGGCGGGGGTGCGCCATTCGGCAAAGCTGTTCAGCACCGGAGCGGGCGCGTTTCGGTAATACTGGTTGACGACAAGCGCGGCATATCCCGCTGCTGCGAGCCGCCGGCCCATGACATAAAAAACTTCCCGCAATCCGCCGATATCGGGCCACAGGATAACCCCCGGATGCTTACCCTTTGCTGGATGGACGAAAAACGCATCGGCCATGCCGTCGGGTGTTTGAATGTGAACGGTGCTTTCGTTCAGCGCGGCAGTTTTGCCATCGCTCGGCTTCGCGCATGCGACCATGGCAACGGCAGCGCTCATAGCTGCGAACTGGCGCCGGGAAATACCTTTGCCAGCGAGAGCCGTTTCTTCTTCCGATTCCGTGAATTCGTCGCACATGCCCGGTTCTTCCCGACTTGCTTGATAATCTAGTGGATTGATTTTGACATTCGAGTCCCGCTTGCGGCAAGGACGTGTTCGAATGTCAAAATTATAAAATCCACTAGAAACAATAATATCTCTAGTGGTTCTCATGTTTCCGACATTTGCCTCTGCCCATGCCGAAAGGGATGCAAATGTCGGAAACGAACCACTAGGAAGGCTAACACAAGCCATCGAAGCCGGCAAAGCGAGGAATTGCCCATGATCGCCGATCCCGACGACATTCCCTGCTGGCAGCGGATCAATGCGCGCACCACGACCTCAGGCAGAATTGCAGCGCGCGACGTTGACCGGCTAGCTGCGCTCGGCGTTCGCCAGGTCATCAATCTGGCGCTGGACGATTCCCCCGGCGGCCTGGCGGACGAAGCCGCACTGATGGCTGCCGCAGGTCTGCGCTACAGCCAAATCCCCGTGCCGTTCGATGCGCCGGACGATGCGCATTATGAATCTTTCTGCGCCGCGTTGAAATCTTCAGACGAACCTGTTCATGTCCATTGCACCATGAACCGGCGCGTCTCGGCGTTTTTCTACCGTTACAACCTCGAAGCCGGGATGCGCGAAACCGATGCTCGCGCAATTATGGAGCAGCAATGGTCCCCCGAAACTAGCGACAACGAGCATGCCGCTGCCTGGGCCCGGTTTATCGCTCGGACCTAACGAGAAACTGACTGGACAGGGAGAGATCGATGGATTTCAGCGGCCAGCATGTTGTCATCACCGGCGGATCGACCGGGATCGGCCGGGCCACCGCCGAGCGCATTGCCGCGCTGGGCGGCGTGGTGACCCTGCTCGCGCGGCGGCCCGAAAAACTGGACGAGGCAGTCGCCGCCATTGGCCCTGCCGCCCTCGCGATACCCTGCGATGTCGGCGACAAGGCCGCGCTGTTGACCGCACTGGACCTGGCGGCCGAGCGCAACGGCCCGATCGACGGCCTGTTCCTCAACGCCGCCGCGCCCGGCACCTATGCATTCACGAGTGACTACACTGACGAAGACTTTGCCGAAACGCTGCGGATTAATGTCTGGTCACCGTTCTGGGCGCTGCGCCATGTGCTCCCCGCGATGGTGGCGCGCGGCAAGGGCGCGGTGCTGATCACCGGCACGCTGGGGGCGGTGCGCGGCATGGCCGGCAATATGGGCTATTGCGTCAGCAAGCACGCCACGCTCGGACTAGCCCGCACTGTGGCGATGGAAGTGGCGGCGAGCGGGGTGCGCTGCAATTGCCTGCACCCCGGATTCATCGATACAGCGATGATGAACGGCGCTCCTGCTGAAGCAGTTGCCGCGATGGTTGCAACCACGCCGCAGGGCCGGATCGGGCGCCCGGAAGAGGCCGGCGCGGTGGCGGCTTTCCTGCTCTCGGATCTGGCCAGCCACGTTACCGGGCAGGAACTGGCCGTCGATGGCGGGGTTCTGGGAACTCTGGCAATCCGTTAGGGCGCTTCAATCGCCCGCGAAATTCAGCTCAAGCGAAACATTGTCCGGGTCGGTAATGAACACTTGTCGCAGATCGCCGAACTGGTGGTCATTCACCCGGTAGGCAACACCCAGCTCATCGCAGCGCTGCTTTGTCTCGGCAAAGCCTACGCAGGTCAGCGAAACGTGATCGATCGAACCGGTCTGCCTCGTCTTGAGTTCACCATGCCGTTCGGGATTATAGCCCTGAACATGGATGATCGGCTGGCCCTGATTGTCGAATATCCAGCGGCCATTGAAGCCG
>JBDSSP010000138.1:0-10186 GCA_039928735.1 Novosphingobium sp.
GCTATTCTGAGCTCCACACCCCTGTCGAACTGTTCGACGACTACGCCTGCCGCGAAATCAAGAGATGCGCGCTGGCAGATCGCCGCAAAGCTGCGGCGTGACCCACTCAATCAGCAAGGACCAAACATGAAAGCCGCTTTCCCCGCACTCACTGCCGCCACACTTGCTCTCGTCGCTTGCGATTCGAGCGTGGCCCACGAAGGCCACGAGCGCGCTGCCCCTGTCGCGGTGCGGCCACCTCAGAATACAAGGCCGGTGGACACCTCCGCCGATCAGAAGCTCGCGGATCGTTACCGCGCCGTGTACGCTGAATGCGCCCAGTTGCGGCAATCACTGGAAGCCAGGGGCCTCGAGGTGAGTGTCAGTTTTGCAGATCGATTCAGCGAAAGTTGGGGGTGTTCTCCTGGGGCGGCCGTCACCATCTCCAAGAGCGTAAGGTTTTAAGGGGGTGGAAATCGACCCTAGGACCGGTCGCCCGCTCGGCGATCATGGGACAGCAATGGAAGCCCTTGAGTTCGCGCTAGATGACCCGAAACGGGTGATCGCCCATGATCTAGCCAATATGGAAACCTTTCTAAAAGGTTGGCGTGACGGTACAGCGGTTAACGAATGGCCAGAGTTCTATGCCTGGCTCAAGGAGGTCGGCCGGTGAAAATCGCCTGCACCATCCCGAACTGCAAAGGCGGTGCGGCCCCCAACCAACCATTCTGCCAAACCCATCAACCGCCCAAAAACGATTCCCAATCCTCCATGAGCGATCGCCGCTTGGCCAGTGCCGATCCGCGCCGATAGGCTTGCTCGACGGCGGAGCCGACGGCATGGGCAAGTGCCATTTCGGCAATCTCGCGCGGATGCTCGGTCGCATCGCCGGCCCAGTCGCGGGCAGCCGACCGGAAGCCGTGGACCGTTAATTCGCGGTGCCCCATACCCTTGAGCAACATGAGCATCGCCATGTTGGAAAGCGGGAAAATCCGCTCATCCGGCCGAAGCCCGAGCATCATCACTTCGAAGATGGCGACCATACGGTCGGTCAGCGGAATGACGTGCTCGACGCCGGCCTTCATCCGCTCGCCAGGGATCGTCCACAACCGGCGCGCAAGGTCAATCTCGCCGCAGCGGGCGCCAACCGTCTCGCTGGTGCGGGTCCAGGCCAGGATCGTCATTTCCAGAGCCCGCGCACTGGTGGAATGCTTTTTGCGAAGCTCGGCGACAAACTCCGGCATTTCCTGCCACGCCATTGCGGCGCGGCGCTTGACCCGTTTGCGCGGACGCTTGAGGAAGTGCTCGAGGTGGCCTTCCCATGCGGCCGGATTGATCGAATCAATGGGCCGCAGCCCCTTAGCCTTGGCCGCGCCAAGGATGCGTTCGATCCTGCCCCGGAGCCGGGCAGCGGTCTCGGGGATTTCATTCCAGATCGGGTTGAGCACGGCCAGGACGTCGCTGGTCGTCAGCGCGGCGATGAGAATGCCTCGCAAGGGCGCGCCGTGGGTCTGCAGCGTGTTTTCCCACTGCTGGATATGTTTGTCGTTCTTGAAGCCGGGCAGGACCGATTTCAGGAACTCGTCGGCGAACTCGCCGAAGGTGACTTTGCCGGGATCACGGATCGCCTCTGCGCCGGCGGCGCGCGCGGCGCGCGCCTCTGCCAGGCCAACTTCGGGGAAGGTGCCCACGCTGCGCTCTTTGCGCTTCCCGCCGGTCTGATCGACAACAATCCAACGGCGCGCACCATTGGGCAGCACCCGCAGGAACAACCCGCCGCCGTCGCCATGCCAGCCGACAGTCTTGAGCGCAGCGACTTGCTTGGCGTTGCCTAGCCGGTTGAGGGTGCGGGTCATCGCTGCATCATGCCGGAAACTTCCCGACAGTCAACCAGAAACCTATGATCTAACCAGGCCGAACCTATGCTGAACCCTATGTTCACCCTCTGATTAGGGACTCCAAGGCTTCTCCCGATCCCATCCCGAAATTCCCATAACTGGCGGATTTCCTAGGCTTATATGGACTTCCATGGATATTCACGGATAGGCATGTGGCGGAGAGGGTGGGATTCGAACCCACGTTACGGTTTCCCGTAAACCGCATTTCGAGTGCGGCGCATTCGACCACTCTGCCACCTCTCCTAGAAGCGCAATGACACGAGGCGTGATGCCCCCGCCGGTCGGCAAGGCGCGGCGGTTAGCCGATGCTCCTGCGCTTGCCAAGCCCTTCTGAACGGATCGTGGGGGATGGCACATTTCAGGAGCTTGTTTCGCAGCTGCACAAAACCTATATGGGCGGCATGGAACGCGCCAGCTTCTTCTCTCCCCAGGCCGGTCGGCTGATCGATGCACCGCTTCGCAATAAGGCACGCTTTGCTATTGGCGATATCGTGAAGCACCGGATCTATGACTTTCGCGGGGTCATTTTCGATATCGATCCTGTATTCGCCAACAGCGAAGAATGGTTCGAATCGATCCCGCATGAAGTCCGCCCCGAGCGCGAACAGCCCTATTATCACCTGCTCGCAGAAAACGGCGAAGGCAGCTATGTCGCCTATGTCAGCCAGCAGAATCTGCAGGGCGATGGCGAAGGTGGGCCAGTGGATCATCCCTCGATCGAGCAGCTGTTCGAGGATTTCGATGGCGGAAGGTATCCGCTGCGACGTGGGCTGACGCATTAAACTGGCGAGCCGCCAAAATACCCGCTCAACTCTTCAACCGCCACCCGCTTTTCAGCACAAAATAGGTCACGGTCCCCAGCACCAGATTAAACAGCCCCAGCCCGATCGCCCCATGCAGCACCGCGTGGTTGGTATCACCGATATCGCTCTGGCCGATGAAGCCGAAGCGGAAACCGGAGATTACATAGAAGAACGGATTGGCGCGGCTGACCATCTGGAACACCGGCGCAAGGTTGCTGATGACGTAGAAAGTGCCTGAGAGCATCGTCAATGGTGTGACCAGAAAGTTGGTGATCGCCGCATTGTGATCGAATTTTTCGGCCCAGATCGACGAGAACAGCCCGAAAAACGAAAGGAAGATCGCGCCCATCAGGCCGAACCAAGCCACTGCCCAAGGGTGCGCGACCGACAGGCTGACTCCCGGCCAGAACGACATGATCAGCGCTAGTGCGCAGCCGACCAGCACGCCCCGGGTCACAGCCGCAGAGATCATCCCCAGCATCAGTTCCGCTTCCGACAGCGGCGGCATCAGGAAATCCACGATAGTTCCCTGCATCTTGCCCGACAGGAAAGCGAAGCTCGAATTCTGGAAGGCGTTTTGCATCATCGCCATGACGATCAGCCCCGGCGCAACGAAGGTGGCAAATGGCACACCCAGCACTTCGCGCCCGCCGCGGCCCAGCGCGAGGGTGAAAATCACCAGCTGCAGTAATGTCGTGATGGCTGGAGCCCAGATCGTCTGGGTCTGCACCTTGAAAAACCGGCGCACTTCCTTCATATAGAGTGTCTGCAGCCCGATCCAGTTGACCCGGTGGATCACGGGCACCCCCTGCTCAGGAAAGTGCCGTTTTGCTGTCATGGTCACGGGGCCGGTGATGTGGGGTTGATCGCTCATAGGCAGGCGACTATCGGGCGGGTTTGCGCAATGCAAGTCTTGGGCAAGCCTTGCCCAATTATTTGGGCCCAGTTCCGGGTAATCTCGGTGCACTAATTGATGCCGCATAGCGCGGCGAGAGAATGGAATTTCGATGAGCTGGACTGATGAACGCATCGATAGACTGACCAAGATGTGGGAAGGCGGTGCCACCGCCAGCCAGATCGCCGACGAACTGGGTGGAGTCAGCCGCAATGCCGTAATCGGCAAGGCGCATCGCCTGGGGCTTAAGGCGCGTCCTTCGCCGGTCAAGCCCAACGACAAGGCTGAACCGGAAGCGCCGGCTGTCAAGCCGGTCGCAGAGGCACCCCGCGTAACCCAGCCAGCGCCGCCGCGTCCGGCACCGGTCGCCGCTCCAGCACCCGAGCCTGCGCCGGTTCCGAGTGCTGCAACCTCGATCCCCCTCCCCCCCGGGCAATCCGCCAAGCCGCAGCAGCGTGTCGTCTCGGTTGGCCCTGGTGGATTCTTGCGCCAGGGACCCGGCGATCAGCAGGCACCGATCCCCCCGGCCCCGCCGCGTCGGCTGGTTCCTGCCAAGCCCAGCCCCGAGATCGCCACCAAGACCAGCCTGCTTGAACTTAACGACCGTATCTGCCGGTGGCCGATGGGTCACCCGGGTGAAGCGGATTTCCACTTCTGCGGCGAGAAAGTGAACCCGGGCTTCCCTTATTGCGTGGAGCATTGCGGCCGCGCTTTCCAGGCACAGCTGCCGCGCGGCCACAGGCGGCCTCCGCCGCCGCTGCCGTTTGGCGGGCCCAGGGTGCGCTAGACAACCGCTACTCTACGGCGAGGGTTTCTGCCGGGCGTTTCACCTTTTGCGGCGCCAGCAGCAGCCCCGTCAGCCCGGCCGCCACCGTAAGCGCAGCGATCACGGCCATGGTCAGGCGATAGCTCGCCGGCGAGGGGAACAGGGCACCGCCGATTGGCGCGGCGATCATGTCGGTCGCCAGCACCAGCGCGATCATCTGCACTCCCACAGCCCCGCACATGCCCCGAATAACCGACATGGCACCGATCGCCTCGCTGGTGCGATCCGCCGGGGAAGCCCCGACGATGACGATGGGCAATGCTGCATTGAGCAGCGAAGTGCCGAAGGAAATCAGGCAGAGCAGCCCGATCATCTGGATAAGCGTATTGGGCAGGGTCATGCCCACCACCCAGCCGAGCGCCGCCATCACGCCACCAACCAAGATCGGCACCCGCGCGGAATGCTTCAGCGCCAGCCAGCCCGACAGAGGCCCGGCGAAGAATGACAGCACGTTCGACGGCAACTTGGCGAAACCCGCCAACGTCGCGCTGAAGCCAAGCCCGGCCAAGGTCCAGGCCGGCGCCTGCATATAGGTCGAGAACACGAAGACGATCTGCGCGCTGCCGAGCCCGAGCAGGACCGCAGCAAAATTGGCGACGGCAATGTTGCGCTCGCCAAGGAGCCGCAGGTTGATGAAGGGTTCACGCGCCCTCAAGCTGCGCTGTGCCCAGATCGCCAGTAGCAAGGCACCCACCGCAACCAGAGCATAGCAGCGCGGATCGAACCAGCCGTAGGTCTTGGACAGACTCAACCCGAGTAGCACCGCCCCGATCCCCGGCGCTGGCAGCAGGCCTTCGATCCAGTCGATCTTCTCTTTGGGCGGAATTCCAGTCTGGGGTGGCACGATCAGCCGGATCACCGCATAGGAAATCACCAGCAGGATGCCGCTAATCACGAACAGCCAGTGCCAGTTGAGATGGTCGATTATAACTCCACCCAGCACCAGCCCGACTGCGACACCCATGCCCTGTGCGGTCGTCATCAAGCCAACCGCAACCGGAAGCCGCTTTTCCGGCAGGGCTTCGCGCAGGATGCCGATCGACAGCGGGATCGCCGCAGAGGCAAAGCCCTGCAAGGCCCGGCCGGCAAGGACCATGCCGAAATTGGTCGTCAGCGCGCTGATCAGTGAGCCCAATGCCGCCAGTGCCAGCAGGATCAGCATCACCTTGCGGCGGCCATACATGTCGCCGAGCCGCCCGGCGACAATGCAGGCGACAGTGCCGATCAGCATGTGAATGGTTACCAGCCAGCCAGCAGTGATCGGATCTCCGAAAGTGCGGATCAGCGTCGGCAGCGCGGCATAGAGCATCGAGGTTTCAAAGGTCGCGGAAACCTCGACGAGGAAGACGGCGGAAATAATGGCATTATGGTTTGGTCGCATTGCCTGAATCTCTCCCTTGCGGCCTTTGCTGACCGTCCATCGGCATATTCTGCCATCTTCCGGTGAAACCTCATCCGTGGCAATGGCCGATTATGCAAGTCGGCAGCCAATGATACACCTCCCGACCGTATGGTGGGCTCATTACGTCGGCGATGTCGCGGCCTGGAGCGGGGCGGCGCTGGCGGCGCACTGGCAGTATCGGCGATGGCCGGAGGCTGCTGAGGCGCTGGCCCGGCTGACGACGCCTTCCTATCATGTCACGCTGGCGTTGGGGGCGTTGGCTGGGGCGTGGATTCTGGGTTCGGCCAACAGCCTGCACTCAATTGCCGCCGCGCCTTCACACTCCATCGCGGGTGCCTTGGCGGGCGGCATTGCCGGGGTCGAGCTGTGGAAATGGCGCCACGGTGTGCAGCAATCCACCGGGGCGGCGTTCGTGCTGCCGCTGAGCGTGGGAATTTCGCTGGGACGGCTGGGCTGCCTGTTCTCCGGCCGGCCCGATTTCACCTATGGCACGCCCAGCGCGCTGCCGTGGGCCGTCGATTTGGGCGACGGCGTTGCGCGCCACCCCGTCCAGCTTTACGAATCGCTGGCCATGGCACTATTCGCAGCGGCCTTCATCGTAGCGCGAAAACGCGGGGATAAGTGGACCCACGTCCATGCTTTCCATGCGCTGATATTGTTCTATGCTGCCCAGCGTTTCGTGTGGGAGTTCTTCAAACCCTACCCAACGCTGGTCGGGCCGCTGAACCTGTTCCACATTCTCATGCTGGGGTTCGGGGCTTATGGAATTGTCTGGTGGCGACGCGGCAGTGACAAGCCTACTACCGACTGACGATCCCACGGGCGTGGATGCCGCCCCGCGCAAGCCCGCGCCCTACATCTTCCACGATCAGACGACATCGCTCTGCGAAACCTGCCTTGAGCCCGTAGCGACCAAAGTGATCATTGAGGATGACAAGGTCTATTTCCTCAAACGCTGCTTCAGCCACGGCGTGCAGAAAGTTCTGATCAGCGACGATATCGAATACTGGCGCCAGCAAAAGTTGTGGCTGAAACCCGGCGACCGGCCGCTGCAGACCCAGACCCGGACCGAGGCCGGCTGTCCGTTCGATTGCGGCCTGTGCCCCGATCACGAGCAGCATTCCTGCCTCGCCATCGTCGAAATCAACCAGGCCTGCAATCTGGCCTGCCCGGTGTGCTTCGCCAACGCGACTGACATTCACGGCAGCCATCGCCCGCTCTCCGAGATCGCCGCGATGCTAGATGCCTTGGTCGCCAGCGAGGGCGAGCCCGATCTGGTGCAGATTTCAGGAGGCGAGCCGACGATTCATCCGCAGTTCTTCGAGGTGCTCGATCTGGTCAAGGCACGGCCGATCCGCCACGTCATGATCAATACCAATGGGGTGCGCATTGCGCAGGATCGCGCGTTCGTAGAGCGGCTGGCCAGCTATGCGCCGCGGCTGGAAGTCTATCTCCAGTTCGATTCGCTCAATGACGAAGCGCTGATGGACCTGCGCGGGGCGAAGCTGGCCCGGATCCGCCAACAGGCGCTGGACGAGCTGGAAAGAGTCGGGCTTTCAACCACTTTGGTCGCGGTCGTGAAGCGCGGCGTAAACGATGGCGAAGTCGCAGACATCGTCCGCCACGCACTGACCTGGAACTGCGTGCGCGGAGTCACCTTCCAGCCGGTGCAGGATGCGGGACGCAACGATGGCTTCGACCCCCGCGAGAACCGCGTAATCCTGACGCAAATCCGGCGCGAAGTGGCAAAGTCCGGCGTGTTCGGGCTGGAGGACATGATCCCCCTGCCCTGCAACCCCGACCAGATCTGCATCGGCTATGGCCTGCGTTCGGGGCAAGAAGTCACCCCGATCACGTCACTGCTGCCGCGCGAGCTGGTGCTGCAAGGGCCGAACACGATCAGCTATGAGGCCTATCCGGCACTGCGCAGCTCCATTCTCGATCTCCTGTCGCTGGCGACGACGCAGTGCAACACCGAGGAAAAGCTGGCGGGCCTGTTGTGCTGTCTGCCGCAAGCCTTAGTGCCGCAGGAACTCTCCTATGCGAACAGCTTCCGCGTGGTGATCCTGCAATTTCTCGATCGCTACAATTTCGATCTCGCGACGGTGAAACGCAGCTGCGTCCACTTCGTTACGCCGGACGGCCAGATCTACCCGTTCGACACCTACAACACATTCTATCGCGCGGGCGCCGAAGGGGCGGAGGTTGTGGCGAAACACCGAATGCTGGCAGCGGGGAGGAGAAATTCGTGAGAACACTGGGGGGAATATTGCTCGGCATCGGTATCCTGATTGCCGGGCTCAGCGGGCTGTGCAGCCTGATCTTTTTCGTAACCGAGGCGACCTCGCCACATTCCAACCTGAGCGACGTTGCGATGATGGACCTGATGTTCGGCGGCATTCCCTTTGCCATCGGGATCGGCATGATCTTTCTCGGCCGTCACCTGATCAAACTGGGCAAGACTGGGTGATCCTCGAAAACTTGGTTGAAGTTGAAGCGGTACCTGGGGGGCAACCATGCAAAAGCTGTTCGGATCACTGTTGCTGGGCTGCGGGATCATTGTCGGCGGGCTGAGCGGACTGTGCACGCTGATTGTTGCGGGATCTGCGCTGGCTGGCTCCTCGAGTAGCGAAGAAGCCATGTCAGTTGTTCCTGCAGCACTGCTGTTTGGCGGCATTCCCATCGCTCTCGGTCTGGGCATGTTCTTTGGCGGACGGGCCATACTGCGCGCGGCGAAAGAGGAAGACCGGCCAAATCCTTGAGCCTTGCGGGATACGCCGCTCCTCCTTCGCCAGCGCCGCACATTTACGCTTCGAACCGCACCTTGGTCCCGGGTGAAACCATTTGCGCCAGCCGCGCGGCGTCCCAGTTGGTCAGTCGCACACAACCATGGCTCTGCGCGCGGCCAATGGTTTCAGGGTTCGGCGTACCGTGAATGCCATAATGCGGCTTGTTCAAATCAATCCACACTACGCCCACCGGTCCATTTGGTCCGGGCGGCAGCAATTGCTTGCTGCTGCTATCGGAGACGTCCCAGAACAGCTTGGGATTATAGTGAAACTTGGGATTGTGCGAGACGCCGTTGATCTTCCAGTTGCCCAGCGGTAGCGGATCGTGCTCCGATCCCATCGTCGCGGTATAGAGTCCGATCAGCTTGTCACCACTGTCATAGACCTTGAGCGTGCCCTTCGATTTACTGACCACGATGCTGGCCGCCTTGGCCTGTTGCGAACCGATCCCGAGCGTTTGGAGCGTCGGCAGCCACGTGGGATCGCTGACTGAACCCGCGTCAATCTGATCGGCGCCGACATTTGGCACACGAATTTTTCGGTCGGCCTGGAAGCTGGAACCCGAAGTCGGCGCTGCGCTGGCATTGCTGGGGGAGCCGGCGGGAGCCGAGGCAAGCGGCAGCACATCATTTAGCATCTGGAGCGTCGCGACGGTGGTATGGAAGCGCTCTGCCAGTTTCTCGTCAAGACTTTCATAGCCTAAAGCCGGAAGCTTGGCCTGTTGCGCGGCGTCTTTGGGCAAGGCAACGAATGGCCCGGCAGCGAAGTCGGCGGGGATCGTAACGACGCGCGTGGCGGGAATGTTACTCCATCGTGCCAGGGCCTGCTGGGTCGCAGCGTCCAATTCTCCCGACAATGGAAGGCCATTTGCTTCCTGAAATCCGAGCAAGGCATTGCGTGTGGAAAGACCTGGCTTACCGTCCACGACGCCGGGGGTGAAACCAAGCCGGTCCAGCACCACCTGCGCCTGCATCAACGGCCGAGGCACGTTGTCGACCATTTCCGGCGGCAGCGCCTGTCCTTGAGCCAGATCGTGAGCAGCCATTACGGCACTGCCGGCAAATGGTTGCCCGCTTGCCGCACCATCGCCAGGTCGAGCTTGAGTCTGCCGGGACTTATCGTCATTGACGGAAAAATTGCATCCGGAAAGCGCGAGCGAGACGGTAAGCAACAGCCAGATTGGACGCATATTATAACTCCTCAAAGCGGCCACAGCCGGCCGCAGTCAGGGTTAACGCCCGGTCGCGCAATTTGCTCCGACACTTCGGAAGGCTGCACTGGATGGTGCGAGATATCTGCGGCATACTATTGCCATGAACAGCCGACTCGTCCTCGCCGCGCTGCCGATTGCCATGGCATTGATTGGCGCGAAACCCGCCCCACGCCCGGCGCCGCCTGCCCCGCTGCCCGAGGTCGTCCGCGTCGCCATGGTCACCGAACTCGGCACCATCACGCTTGATCTCGATGGCAAACGTGCCCCGATCACCACGCGCAATTTTGTTCGGTATGCCGATCAGCACCGGTTCGACGGGATTGTGTTTTACCGGGTTATGCGGCTCGCCTGGGGGCAACAGCCCAATGGTCTCATCCAGGC
>JBDSSP010000139.1:0-7631 GCA_039928735.1 Novosphingobium sp.
CGCCTGACGCTGCGCCCCAGTTTGCTCGCACTGCGCGGGTTGTGATGTGACCACCCGGGCCGGCTGAAGTAACGGCGCTGGTTTCAAGGTCTTGCTCCAGCGGTGCCGTGTCCGCTTGATAGTAAGCATATAGGTCCAGTTGGGCACCGCTGCGAGCAAGGAAGGCTTGGCCAGCACTGTTTTCGGTTTCCCCTTGCGGAACAAGTAGTCTCGAAGGGTAACAGATCCGGTAGTGGTGGAGTACATTCACATAGGTCTGCCAGTCTGCGGATGTTCGCTCGCTGGCGGCGACGGGCTGGGCAGAAAGCAGCAAAGCAATTGCCGCAAGCACCTGTCGAGATTGAGTTTCCCCCATCACTTGCCAAACCCGCTCATGCTGAGCTTGGCGAAGCACAGGCTTGTCAGGGTGAGGTTGCGTTGGCACGATGGTCCTTCGACAGGCTCAGGATGAGCGGGAGTTGAGTGCGGTGCTTCTGATAAGCCACAGCTCAATCACAAAACATTGCCATCCTTGTCCCGGTAAATATCGCGTCGGCCGACGTGGTTGGCGGGCCCGACGAAACCATCGCCTTCCATCCGCTCGATCCATTTGGAGGCTGTGTTGTAACCGACCCCCATCTGGCGCTGCAGCCACGATGCCGAAGCCTTCTGGTTTTCGAACACCAGCTGGCAGACCTGCCGGTACTTGCGCTCGTCTGGGGTGTCGGACGCGGAATCGGGATCATCGAAACTGAAGCCGCCGTCTTCGGGCTCCTCGGTGACCGAATCGACATATTCGGGGCTGCCCTGGCCGCGCCAGAAGTTGGCCACTTCTTCGACTTCCTCGTCGGAAACAAACGGACCGTGGACGCGGCGGACCGGATCGCTGCTGGCCTTGTAGAGCATGTCGCCCTTGCCGAGCAGTTGCTCTGCGCCCTGTTCGCCCAGGATGGTGCGGCTGTCGATGCGGCTGGTGACGGCGAAACTGACGCGGGTCGGCAGGTTGGCCTTGATGACGCCAGTGATGACATCGACTGAAGGCCTTTGGGTGGCCATGATCAAGTGGATGCCGGCGGCCCGGCTCTTCTGGCTGAGCCGCTGGATCAGCACTTCGATCTCCTTGCCGGCGGTGACCATCAGGTCAGCCAGCTCGTCGACGATCAGCACGATCTGCGGCAATTCGCGATAATCGAGCTGGCGGTCCTCGTAGATTTCTTCGCCGCTTTCAGGATCGAAGCCGGTCTGGATGCGGCGGCCGAGCGGCTTGCCCTTGGCGGCGGCGGCGCGGACCTTTTCGTTGAAACCGGCGAGATTGCGCACCGAGATCTCGCTCATCTGGCGATAGCGCCGTTCCATTTCCTCGACCGCCCATTTGAGCGCGCGGATCGCCTTGGCGGGCTCGGTGACCACCGGTGAGAGCAGGTGCGGAATATCGTCGTAGCTCTTGAGCTCAAGCACCTTGGGATCGATCAGGATCAGCCGGCATTGCTGCGGGGTGAGCCGGTAGAGCAATGACAGCAGGATGCAGTTGAGCCCGACCGACTTGCCCGATCCGGTCGTGCCCGCGACCAGCAGGTGCGGCATGGTGGCAAGATCGGCGATGACCGGCTCGCCGGCGATATCCTTGCCGAGGATGATCGGCAGCATGGCCTTGCTGTTGGCGAAAGCCTCGCAGGCGACCAGCTCGCGCAATACCACCATCTGACGGTTGGCGTTGGGCAGTTCGATGCCCATCACCGTGCGGCCCGGGATCGACGATACGCGCGCCGAGATCGCGCTCATGTTCCGTGCGATATCGTCGGCGAGGCCAATCACCCGGCTGGCCTTGATGCCTGCGGCCGGTTCAAGCTCGTACATCGTCACCACCGGACCGGTGCGCACCGCCTCAATGGTGCCCTTGACGTTGAAATCGTCGAGCACGGTTTCGAGCAGGCGGGCGTTGCGCTCAAGGCTGAGCTTGTCGATCTTCGGTTGCGAATCGACCGGAGGCTCGGCGAGCAGGCTGAGCGGGGGCAACTCGTAGGTATCGAAAAGATCGCCCTGCCGGGTCTTGGCGCTGAATTCGGCAGGCTTGGCGGCGCGGGTGGTTTCGGTGATCTCAGGAGGTTTACGTGGGGTTTCCACTGGCGTGAACGCCGCTTTGCCGCCGCGCATGCGCTTTTCCCGCGCCTCGGCAATGCGGCTCGGCGCTTCGCCGGAGAGCGCCGGGCGGCGCCGCAGCGCGCCGGGCAGAGTGAGCAGCATGGCCCAATCGATCGCGAAGACGCGGCCCGCAAGGATAGTGCCGCCGCCGAGGCAAGCCAGCGCTGCCGCCAGGATCGTCCAGGCCTGCACTGCCTTGGGCAGCAGTTCGGCGGCAGAGCGGATGGCCTTGGCGCCAAGCAGGCCGGCAATGCCGCCGCTGGTTGCCGGTAGCGAGCCGCCCGGGCTGGTCAGCGCCAGCGACAGCACCGTGCCCAGCAGCAGCATGGCGAACAGCAGCACGGCGAGCGGACGCCACCAGCGCTGATCGGCATGCGCCAGGCTGCCGTCTTCTTCTTCTGCCAGCCGCCACATCTTGCGGGCGAAGACATAGAGCAAAGGTAGCAACAGCACCGCGACAAGTCCGAACAGCGACAGCGCGGCATCGGCCATCCAGGCCCCGGCCGGGCCTGTCCAGTTCTGCACTGCGCCGCCCGCCGCAGTCGAGCTTGAGGCATCAGTCTGATGATAGGTGGCAAGCGCGACGGCGAGGAACAGCATCGCGGCGAACAGCAGGGTCGCGCCGCCCAGCTCCAGACTGCGCCGCAGGGCGCGCCGGACGAGCGCATTCCAGTTGGCGGTGCCGATCCGCTGCTTTGCTGATCCCGCTGCGCGTGTTGCCATGATGCGTCCCCGTTCTGGCCCCATCATGCGCCAGCCAGTGACTCCGCGTCAAGAATCCTTGGGAATCCGGCAATTCAATTCGTCGCAAAGCCCGTCCACGGCAGCCCACCGAGTGGCGCCGAGCTGCCGGGCGCGGCGGGCATTCATGCCGCCCAGCGCAATCACCGGCACCCGGGCGCGGGCGGCGAGCAGGCGGAATCGGACCGGACCCAGCGTGCCTTGCCCCGGATGCGAGCGCGTGGGGAAAACCGGAGACAGCAGCACCGCATCGGCACGGGCACGCATTGCCTGGGCCAGTTCTCGCAAGTTATGCGCAGTGACGAGCCGGAACCTGGCTGCCCCCCGCGCGAGCTGGCGTGGCGGACCATAGACGGCATCTGCGCCCCAGTGCCGCGCCTCCGCCGGGCTTGCCGATAGTGCCATGGTGTGGCCGCGGCTGCGTGCAAGCCGCTTGAGTTTGGCGAACCGCTGGCGCCGCGCGCATTCGCCAAGATGATTATGGCGGAAAATCAACCCCGAACCGCGCGGGAGTTTCATGAGGATTTGCTCGAGCACGGCGTCATTGCGCGCATCGCTGACTAGCCAGATCTTCGGCCAGATGTTTGGCCAGATTCGGGGCAAAGCTGGCTGGCGCTTGGACATCGCGGCGCTATAGCACCATGCCATGGATCAGCCAGCCACCCGTCTGAACGAAATTCTGGGCCGTATCGCCGCAGCCGCGAAAGTCGCGCGGCGGAAGGCCGGCGATGTAACACTGATTGCGATCAGCAAGACTCACTCCGCCGAGCGGATTGTCCCGCTTATCCAAGCAGGCCAGCGCGTGTTCGGCGAAAACAAGGTGCAGGAAGCGGCGGACAAATGGCCTGCCTTGCGTGAGGCTCATAGCGGAATCGAAATGCACCTCGTCGGCCAGTTGCAATCGAACAAGGCGGAGGATGCGGTGCGGCTGTTTGACTGCATCCACTCGCTGGATCGCACCTCGCTGGTTGGCGCCCTGGCCCGAGCGATGGACAAGGCAGACAAGCAAGTGCCTTGTTTCGTCCAGGTCAACATTGGCGCCGAAGAGCAAAAAGGCGGCTGCGCCATTGCCGACCTTCCCGCTCTGCTCGCCGAAGCGCGCGGCGCGCACCTGCCCCTGCTCGGCCTGATGTGCGTGCCACCCGCCACAATCGAAGCCGCCCCGTTTTTCGCGCTGCTGGGCAAATTGGCCGACGACCATGGCATGGCCGGGCTCAGCATGGGCATGAGCGATGATTTCGAAACGGCAGTCATGCTGGGCGCAACACATGTGCGGGTCGGCTCGGCGCTATTCGGAGCGCGGGGCTGACCCCGCGGACGTGGCGGGGTGGTAAACATAAAGCGGATTTGGACGACACTTTTTACCGATCGGCCTGAGTTCGATAAGATACTGCATAGTCGGTGGGTTGCCGCGTCGAACGCAGAAAGAACTTTCAGTCACGTCAGTTCACGAAGTCTTTCTCGATTTCCTCTTTGGCTTCGCGCTTGCAGCAACCAAAGGAGCGGATCGAGTCTGAAACAGGTTGAAGAGGTGTTCCACCCTCTCGCGCTCCGTCGCAAATCTCTCCTTGCGATAAAGCCGATCTACCAGACGGTCATTCGCCTTGTGCGCTTTTCGTAAATCGACCGGCATTCCCCCGGCGTCGTACATATCTTCCAACGTCGCCGGTATATATTGCTCCCGCGTAGCTATGATCGCCTTGGCCGACGCTTCGAGTTTTGTCTTCTCGGCGTCAGCGACGATCGGCCACGGGAAAGAGTTATAGACATTCGGTGAGTAGCTATACCGGCTCTCAAGTCGCCCGGCGACTGTCCGCATCCAACCCATGTGCATTGATGAGGTTAGTACGGCCATGATCCACAATTCAGGCTTAGGCAGAATCAGGAGCTTGTTGCTGCCTATCACGTTCTCGTTGAGCAGACAGATGGGAATGTACTCCCGTGTCTCGGACGAAACTTCCGGGACCGCCAGATAGGAAGACGAAGGCTGGCGGTCCTGCGTGAACACCCAAGGTGTTGCCGCCAAATCCCTAACGCTCTCAGTCGGACTTTTGAGCCGCCCGTGTCTCACTCGCGCGAGACGTTCCTGAAGCTCGGGCGAGGATTTCAGCTCCGTCGGCGTCGCGTCCTTCAACCAGAAGCACCATCGCCAATGACCGGATATCAGCTCCTGCCCGCCCACATAAGGACGAAGCCATTTGGCGATGCCCGGCTCGCGAGCCAGCACGGCTTGTCTATCCTCGTCCTCAATGATGAGATTGCTTGTGGTAACAAACTTCCCGTTTGGCCCTTTGAGCCTTGCACCGTCCGCTGGCTTACTGCCTTGGAAAAGCTTCGGCATCCCAACCGGGGGGCGGCTACGCGCGGCGATGAAAATTTGCGGACATGCGATCAGGTAGCTGTTGATCTGCGGCACGATCGAAAGGTGTGGATCACCCTTCACACTGTCATAGTCGTATATCTGCCTCTGGCCATCGCGATCGAAGTCCAGCCCGACGATGATGACGTGGACGGCAGCTTTGCCCTTCGCTTCGCTGAGCCACTCGAATGTGCGATGGGCGAAGAAAATCCTCGCTCCTGATCGGAAGAGCGGCGGCCACAGGATTGAAGCTTGCTCGCCTTGACAGATTGAGTTGGTGGAAACGAAGGCTATTTTGATCGCCCGGTTTTTCTGCGCGTACTCGGTTGCCAGCTTAAACCAGCAGGTGACGTAATCCAGTCGATTGACCTGACCATCGCGCCCCCAAACGCGATGCATTCCGGCCTGTTGGTCCTTATCCCGCCATGCGTGGCCGATGAAGGGAGGATTGCCCAGGATGTGCGTGCATGCGTCTGGAGACAAAACGCTATCCCAAGAAATCGCGAGTGCGTCGGCGTGCTTGATGACGGGCGACTTACTCAGCGGGATACGGACATAGCTTTTGCCGAAGGCTAGCGAAAGCCGCGAGTTCATGATGTGATCCATCATCCACATCGCTGTCTCTGCGATGCGGGATGCGAACTCGCTTATTTCGATGCCAGCGAACTGATCTACATCCACCTTGGAAAGCGCGGACACGTCGAGCATTAGCTGATCTTCACCAGCGAAAATCTCGGTCAATACCTCCAGCTCAAGGCTCCGAAGCTCACGATAGGCAATGACGAGAAAATTTCCACAGCCGCACGCAGGGTCGAGAAATCGGAGTTTGCTTAAACTGTTCTGAAACTCCGTCAGGCGTGCGATCTTGCCAATACGCAGTGCCTTTAGCTTCCCAAATTCAGCTCGCAGATCGTCAATGAAAAGTGGCCCAATAACTTTGAGAATATTTTTCTCGGTCGTGTAGTGCGCTCCCTGTCTGCGCCTCTCTGCCCGATCCATTACGGACTGGAAAAGCGATCCAAAAATTGCCGGCGAGATAGGAGACCAGTCAAATGCCGAAACTTCGATTAGGGCTTCGCGCATGACGCGATTGAAATCCGGAATGCGTGTCGAGGTCTTGAACAGGTCGCCGTTGACGTAGGGGAACTGAGCAAGGTCTTCGTCAAGATTCTTGCTGCGTTTGTCCTCCGGCGTATCGAGAACCTCAATTAGCTTCGTGAGCCAACCGCCCAAATCGGACCCGTCCTCGTTGGTTCGAGTCTCCAAAAATTCGAGAAATATTCCGCGTGGCTCGAAAACACCCGTGTCGTCGGCAAACAAGCAGAAAACTAGACGAACGAGAAAACGCTCAAGGTCGTGACCTGTGTATCCGGAATCCTCCAAGGCGTCGTGGAGCTTTCCGACAAGCTCGGCCGCTTTTACGTTGACCGGGTCTTGATCCTGGAAAGTGCGCTTCTGAACGCCGAGGATGAACCCGAACTTGTCGATATTTGCTGGTAAGTCGGTGAGCTTGAACGTAAAATGCTGGCGTTCGTCAAGGTCGTGCAACTCGAAAGACTGGAAATCACTCAGCAAAATGTAGCGCGGGCGATCTAACTCCTTCAGCGAGTCGAAATAGGCTCCGGCTTGATCGTACGCGGCAGTAAGATCGCGTCCCGCGCTCTTCTGCTCAACAATCAAGACACCCGGCCAGAAAAGGTCAATAAATCCCGACTTGTTATCTAGTTTTTTGACATGGTTCTCAAACCGGGCGACGGAGCGGCGGCGCACGCCGAATAGTTCGAAGAACTCATTATAGAAGGTCTGGGTGTCGCCCTTCTCATACCCATGGCCCGCCCAGTCTGCCGCAAACGTGGCCGCCCTGGCGCGTATTTCATTCCAGCTTAAGCGCATGTTTGCCCGGCTCCTCTAAGGTCATTCTGCGTCGGGCACCACCTAAAAGCTATAGTAGACTCCTGACATCTCCCCAGCGGATCGGGAAGCAATTTTGGGAGTTTGATCCGCTATTATCGCGATGTGGTCCTGATATATTCTCATTCAGGGGCAGATATTAGGGTGATAACACGATGGGATTTCTCGCCCGGCACAGGTTTGTGTAGAGCGGGAGATTAATCTGGCCGACATTCTCGGTCTATGCTCCTCCGGCATCTACCCAGTGCGTGTAGTCGGGCAGGAGCTCCGAACGCGAGGCATTTATTCCGGTGATATTCTGATTGTTAATGATGATTCTGAGCCAGTCGAAGGCCGGTACGCACTTTGCTAAGCGCTCGAAGTTAGCTAGACGCCGCCAGTGTCGAAATTGTTAACCAGCTCGCCTTGCTAGATTTTGATCGGGAGATGTATCTTGCCGACAGACTATAAATCCTAACGTAGCGAGGCGCGTGGAACTCAGTGCACTAAAGAAGCGCCT
>JBDSSP010000140.1:0-6060 GCA_039928735.1 Novosphingobium sp.
ACCGAGACCGAAGGCGGGCCGATCCGCCTGATCGGTGCGGGAACCCTTTCCGAACGCCTGCGCGCGACAAGGCCGGGTTACAATCGGCTTGAATGGTCGCATGGAACGGGATTGCAGGTTTCGCCGCAGACCTTGGCCTGAAGCGCAGGCGCCGTTTTACAGTTTGCGGCCAAGCTTCTTCTCGACTTGCCGCCGCTCCCAATCCGGTCCGAACCAGGGCAGGATATCAAGCACACTCACTGCGTGGGCCAATATGCCTGTGCCCCATCCCAGCAAAGGGAAGATGAACCATATGCGGTGGGGGGTGAGCAGGAGATTTATCGCTGCCATGCCGCTCATCACGAGAACATAACCGACAATGTGTGAATAGAGCCCCCGAAGCTTGCGGACCTGACGGAACGCGAGGAAAACTTCGGTTTGTTCGGGTGTGCTGACAATGTTGCGCACAGTATCCTCCTGGAGTTGCGAGAAATCGACATCGAACGCAGCGCCCAATGCCTTGAATGATTCGAGGCTCGCCGATTGTCCCTGTTCGATCCGCTGGATCGTGCGCACGTTGAGCCCGCTGATGTCTGCCAGCTGCTGCTGCGACCATCCCTTTTTCAACCGCATTTCCTGAACAATCACGCGAGTCCCTCCTCATTCAATTCCCGAGGCATAATTGCGATTTGCCTGTCACGACACGTCAGGAAAGCGACATTGGCACGACTGTCGGGCCTGTCGTCAACAATGACGCGGGCTGGACATGACTGAACAGGCTTCATAGGCTCGCACCGAAGCAGGAGATTATCGCCGATGTACCAGATCATGTGGCTGCTGAAACGCAAGCCGGGCACAACTCACGAGCATTTCCGCCATCATTACGAGACCAGCCATTCAATTCTGGGGCAGAAATATTTCGGCCATCTGATCCTGTCCTACAAGCGCAATTACAACAGTGCGCGGGCCAAGGACGGCGGCGGGGACCGCGCCTCAGACTATGACTGCGTCACCATTTGGGAAATGCCGGATAAGGCGGCGGTCGATGAGATCTATCGGATCATGGCCGATCCGGTGATCGGGCCGATATTTCTGGAGGACGAAACCCATTTTCTCGACAGCCGCGAGACCAGGCTGGTTCGCTGCGATCTTTCCGACACTGGCCCCGGCGATGGCGCCGGGTGGTTCCAAGATCTGGCGAGCGCCGGATAGCGCGCGACACGAAAAGGGCGGCCCGTGTCCGGACCGCCCCGTTGCATTCGACTGTATGATCCAGATCAGCGCTTGCTGAACTGGAAGCTCTTGCGGGCCTTGGCCTTGCCGTATTTCTTACGCTCGACCACGCGGCTGTCGCGCGTAAGGAAGCCTGCCGACTTCACCGAACTGCGCAGCAGCGGCTCGAACTTCGAGAGTGCCTGGGCGATGCCATGCTTGACCGCACCGGCCTGACCGGAAAGTCCGCCGCCCTTGACAGTGCAGACCACGTCGTACTGACCCGAACGGTCGGAAACGTCGAACACCTGGTTGATGACGAGACGCAGGGTCGGGCGGGCGAAATAGACTTCCTGATCGCGGCCATTGACAGTGATCTTGCCCGAACCCGGCTTGATCCAGACGCGGGCGACGGCATCCTTGCGGCGTCCCGTTGCATAGGCGCGGCCCTGGGCATCGATTTCCTTCTCGCGGATCGGTGCGGGCGGGCCGGTGCGGACCGGAGGAGCAATCGGAGCTTCGTCAGCCGCAACAGCGACGGGAGCTGCGCCAGCGGCGAGAGCGCCGAGGTCGGCGAGATCGGTTACAGTGTTATCGGACATTATGCGCCCACCTTGTTCTTGCGATTGCGCGAGGCGACATCGAGCGGCTGCGGCTGAGTGCCGCCATGTGGGTGCTCGGTGCCGGCATAAAGATGCAGGGCCCGCATCTGGTCACGGCCCAGTGGGCCGCGTGGGATCATGCGTTCAACTGCCTTTTCCAGCACGCGTTCTGGAAAGCGACCGTCGAGTACCTTGGCTGCAGTAATTTCCTTGATCCCGCCGACATAGCCGGTGTGCTTGTAATAGACCTTGTTGGCACGCTTGTTGCCAGTCAGCCGCACCTTGTCGGCATTGATCACAACAACATGATCGCCGCAATCGACATGCGGGGTGAAGCTCGGCTTGTGCTTGCCGCGCAGGATGTTTGCGATGATCACGGCAAGTCGGCCAAGGACCAGTCCGTCAGCATCGATCAGATGCCATTGCTTGTCGACCTCGGCCGGTTTGATTGACCGGGTCTGTGTGCTGAGTGCCTTCATGGCAGGTCATTATCCCTTGATTCGCTCCGGCGAGCGAGCGTCAGCCGCCGGGAAGAGGCGCCATTTGCCGGGATGGGCCCGGAAGTCAAGCTAAACCGCGCTTTTCCAGGGAGGTAATATATTACCGTGATGCGTCGCCGGAAACCTTGCTGAGCTGCCATTGCTCGCGAGTGACCCGGGTGTCACCGGCAAGATCGGTAGTCACAACCCGCTCCAGAAGGGCTAGTTGGCCCGTGCGGTTTGCTCCCTGCGTGGCAATTTCGATGGTCACGCTTCCTTCGCTGCCGCCCGGCAAGGCGATCGTCCGCGCTTCGTCGCGCTTGCCAGGCGCGGGATTGAATACATCTGCGGGCCACTGGCTGCGCGGACTGCGGCTGGAGAGATGTTTCACAAAGGCCTGGGCCTGAAGCATGTCGATCGCCGGGAGGCCAGAGCCGCCAATGGCTTCGGCGGCGATCACTGCGGCCCGGCCCAAAGACCCGTCAGACAGGACGTTTCCGCCCCCGCGGATCTGCCCTTGCCCGTCAAGCAGAATGGGAAACATGCCAAGGTCTGGTCGTCGCCGCTCGATTTCTGCCAGCGCCGCCAGCGATGGCGGCGCATCGACTGTGGCCAGAACCAGCTCGCCATCCACCCGGTAGCCGGTGCCATCAGGCACGATCCGCACTGAGTAACTGCGCCGGGTGATAATAGCCTTACCGTCCGGCAGTGGACGATACAGCGTACGGACAAGCAGCAAGGGCGCGTGCGGCGGTGAATAGGTGAGAAACTGAGCGGCTGTTGCCAAAGCCGGATTGGCCTGTGAGGCGACGGCCAGCAGGACAGCAGAGCCGATGCGCCAACCGGTCCGCTTGTTACTATTGCGCAATGTCACGGACAATTAGCTCCAGCCGGGAAGGAGGCTGGCCTCACTAACCTGGCAGCATCGATCATGACCGACATTGCGCATCCCCTGTATTACACAGCCACCGAATTCACACGAAACTCATGGGCACTAATCTATGTATATTGACGCAGGCAATTTGTCATCCGTCAAGCAATGACTTGGCGATCATTATTGCTGCCCAGCCGATGTGCCCCATAGACAGTCACTGCGAGCAATAGCGCTCCGGTCAGTTGGTGCAATACTGCCAGCCACATTGCCACCCCGCTCATGACAGTTGCTATGCCCAGCAGGAGCTGCGTGCCAAACGCCGTGTGAACAGCACGGGAGGCGCCGCGCAGGCCCGCCCGCCGCAGGTGCCGTGCCATAATAATCAGCGCAGCTGCCGCAGCCCAGCCCCACCAGCGATGGATGAAATGGACCAGGAACGGGTCGCTGATCAAAGCGTGGCCCAGCCCACCCGAAAGGTCGATCCCGGCCGGAAACAGTTTGCCCTGCATCAACGGCCAGTCTGCGGCGACATGGCCGGCGCGCAGACCCGCCATCAGTGCGCCATAGATCAGCTGAATGCCGAGCATCACCAGCACCACCGCAGAAACCCCGGTCAATCGCGCCAGACCAGCGCGCCGCGCCAGAGCGCGCAGGTCAAGCGCGGTCCAGACCAGCACGGATAAGGTAATCAGAGCCACCATCAGATGGGTAGCAAGCCGCAAGTGGCTGACCTTGACATCGTACTGGATCCCGGACTTGACCATCCACCAGCCGACCGCGCCCTGCATCCCGCCAAGCATCAGCAGCACCAGTAGACGCGGCTTGAAGCCATTGGGTATCTGGCCCTTCACCCAAAACCAGACCAGCGGCAGGGCAAAGGCAAAGCCGATCAGCCGGGCGAGCAGGCGGTGCACCCATTCCCAGAAGAAGATGAATTTGTAGGTCGCCAGCGTCATCCCGGCGGGGCCATTGATCTGGATATACTGCGGCGTCTGGCGATAGGCGTCGAATTCGGCTTGCCACTGGGCTGCTGTCAGCGGTGGGATCGCGCCGGTGAAGGGCTTCCACTCGGTTATCGAAACGCCGGATTCGGTCAGCCGCGTAATCCCGCCGATGACCACGATCAACCCGATCATCGCGGCGACGGCGAAGAGCCAGAGGGCAATGGCGAGCGGTCTGGAGGCAGACGGTCGGTTGGCGGTTCCGTGCATGGCATCATCCCCTGCGCCGGTGCGGGCGCCACATCAAGCAAAACGGTGGCCTTTGCCGCTTCGCCTTGCATGATGTTACAACATTACATAGTATGCGCCAGATGAGCACTGTCTTTCTTCCGATTCGCCAGCGCCTCGACCGGATCGGCATAATGCTGTCCGGCCTGTGCGCGGTGCATTGCCTGCTTGGGATTGTGCTGGTGACGGTATTAGGCCTCGGCGGAGAGGCGCTGCTCTCTCCTTCGATCCACCGGGTCGGGCTGGCGTTGGCAGTCATGGTCGGCGTCGTTACGCTTGGCCTTGGTATGTTGCGTCACGGCAGAATTGCACCGCTGGTGATCGGTGGATGCGGCATTGCCCTGATGACTGCCGGGATACTGGTCCAGCATGGTCCAGTCGAGGCATTTCTGACCATTGCCGGGGTCGCTCTGGTGGCGACAGCCCACATCCGGAACCTTCGCCACGCGAATTGAACGACAGTTTTCCGCTGCCGCTAAGATTAAGCGAAAAACCGGTTCCCACTTTTTGGCGCGATGCTCTAAGTGCTCGATCCATGACCGCACAACTTTCCCTCACCGTGAACGGCGAACCGCGCCGCATCATAATTGGCGCCAGCATCGCCGATCTCGTCCGCACCCTCGAACTCGATCCGCAAAAGGTTGCAGTGGAGCGCAATGGGGCAATCGCTCCGCGCTCGGCGCTTGGCGAGGTGATCCTTGCCGATGGTGATGTGCTTGAGATCGTCCACTTCGTTGGCGGAGGGAACGACGACGATACATGGACTGTGGCAGGGCGAACCTTTCGGTCGCGGCTGATCGTCGGCACGGGCAAATACAAGGATTTTGCAGAAAATGCGGCCGCTGTCGCCGCCTCGGGGGCGGAGATCGTCACGGTCGCGGTGCGTCGGGTCAATATTTCCGACCCCAAAGCGCCAATGCTGACGGATTTCATCGACCCCAAGAAAATCACCTACCTGCCCAATACTGCCGGTTGCTTCACTGCTGACGACGCGATCCGCACCCTGCGTCTGGCGCGCGAGGCGGGCGGGTGGGATCTGGTCAAGCTCGAAGTGCTGGGCGAAGCGCGCACGCTTTACCCTGACATGCGCGAGACGCTGAAGGCAACCGAAGTGCTGGCGCGGGAAGGCTTCCTGCCGATGGTCTATTGCGTCGACGATCCGATCGCGGCGAAACAGCTTGAGGAGGCGGGTGCGGTCGCGGTCATGCCCCTGGGCGCGCCGATCGGCTCCGGGCTGGGCATCCAGAACCGGGTGACGATCCGCCTGATCGTGGAAGGGGCGAACGTGCCGGTGCTCGTCGATGCCGGGGTTGGCACCGCCTCCGACGCCGCAGTGGCGATGGAGCTTGGCTGTGACGGCGTGCTGATGAACACGGCCATCGCCGAGGCCAAGGACGCGATTCGCATGGCCCGGGCGATGAAGCTCGCGGTCGAAGCGGGACGCCATGCGTATCTGTCCGGACGCATGGGCTTGCGCAAATACGCAGATCCCTCCAGCCCGCTGGCAGGGCTAATTTGAGCACTGTAGTTAACGCGATGATAACCAAAATCTGATGATATCGGTTTGCCGGGCTTCGAAGCCTGGCGAACAGGGATCATTGCCTCATGTCCACTACCGGCACCGCCACGCTGACCATCGCCGAACTGCGCGAGTTCGCCAGTTTCACGTCGTGCGAGCAGCGCTA
>JBDSSP010000141.1:0-41960 GCA_039928735.1 Novosphingobium sp.
CCGAAGCCGGGGCCGCCGTGCTGATCGTCGATCTCAAGGCTGAATTGGCAGAAACGGCCGCGCGGCAAGTCAGCGACACTACCGGCTCGCGGGTCATCGCCGCAGCAGTGGATGTGACTGACACGGCCTCGGTTATCGCTGCAGCGGACCTCGCCATTGCGGAACTTGGCGGCATCGACATCTGGGTCAACAACGCTGGGCTCTACCCGAACATCGGCTTGCTCGACATGACCGACGAGGTATGGGACAAGGTCATGGCCGTCAACCTGCGCGGCGTCTTCGCCAGCTGCCGCGAGGCCGCGCGTCGGATGATCGAAGCCAAACGCGGCGGCGTGCTGATCAACGTCGTATCGACTGCCGGATTCCGGGGTGTCGCGCCGGGGGTCTCGGCCTATGTCGCGTCAAAGCACGGCGTGCGCGGCCTCAACCGCCAACTGGCGATCGAGCTTGCCCCTCACGACATCCGCGTGCTCGGAGTTGCGCCCACCTTCTGCGAAACCGAAGGCAACCTGGCCGCGCTGGCACAGCTGCCCGAACGCGTCAGGAGCGAGATTTCCGCGACGCTGACGTCCAAGCTGGGCCGCGTCGGCGTACCCGACGACATCGCCCGCGTCGTTCTGTTCGCAGCGTCCGATCTGTCTATTTTCATGACCGGCAGTACGATCCTCGCCGACGCCGGCGAGATTGCCTGAAGGGACAGGGTTCAGGGCACAGGGCCGGCCGCACATCAGCACCAGGATAACTCACCATGCCTTCCGAAAGCCAAGACCTGACCGCCGCCCGACACGAGGAAGTGCTGGGCCAAGCTCCGCGCATCCTGCCGCTTGATCGCGTATCGGTTGCTGACGAGGTGCAGGCGGCGACCGATCATCTGCGCGGCGGAGCTGTGCCGGGCAGGGCCCCGCTACCACTCGATGCGATCCCGGAAATCATGTTCACCATGTGCCGGTTCCCCGATCTCTGGCAGAAGCTGATGGACCTTACGATAGAGATTCAGGGGACTGCGGCGGTGCTGCCGCTGCGCGATCGCAAACTTGCGATATTGCGCACAGGGTGGCTATGTCAGGCCCCATATGAGTTCGGTGAACACGTCAACCAAGCAAAGCGCGCCGGGCTGACCAGCGAGGACATCGAGCGGGTCATCGTAGGTTCTTCGGCACTTGAATGGGATGCCCACGACCGGGCGATCCTGCGTGCGGTGGAAGAGCTGCACGCGAGTGCGATGGTCAGCGACGACACCTGGAACCAACTGGCACGACAGCTGAACGAACAACAGCTTGTCGAACTGCTCATCGTCGTCGGCCAGTTCACCGCCACAGCCTATTTTCAGAATGCGCTCCGACTGCGTCTGGAGGTCGGAAATGATGGGCTTAGCGCGCGCTGAGCCCACATCATTGAGCCGTTATGCCGGATCAAATTCGATGTGGAGATCCGACAGGCTGCGGAAGCTGTAGGTCGGCTCGAAATTATAGCGCCGCGCGCCAGCGGGGCCGTGGTGCTGTTCCGAGATGCGGATATTGCGGACGCGGCCCAACAGGTGTTCGATGGCAATGCGCGATTCCATGCGCCCCAGCGGTGCGCCCAGGCAACCATGCGCGCCTTTTCCGAAACCCATGTGATCGCGCAGGCCCGCGCGATCAATGTCGATGCTATCGGGCTCCGCGAATTTCGCCTGATCGTTGCTCGCCGCACTGTAGCAGATGGTGAGGATGGTCCCGGCGGGAATGTCGACATCGCCGACTTTGGTATCGACCGTGGCGAGCCGATAGGCGACCTTGACTGGTCCGTCATAGCGCAGGACTTCCTCGATGAAATCTGGAATGCGGCGAGGTTCGGCGCGCAGCCGTTCCTGCAGGTCGGGCTGTTCGGCCAGAACCAGAACGGCCATGGCAATCAGCCGCGAGGTCGTATCCTGCCCGGCCCCGAACAGGAAGCAGGCGAGGTGTGACAGGGTGTCGAAATCAGGGCCGGTGCCATCCTTGAACTTCGCCTGGACCAGATCGGACATCAGATCACCGCACGGCTTTTCCTGCCGCTCACGCAAATAGGTGTCAAACAGCGGCTTCATCGCCGCCAGCGGATCGGAACCCACTTTCAGTGGCGCGTCGCCCGCCACCTGGCTCGGCGGCGCACCGATCTGTTCGAGCAGCAGCGCCCGGTCGGCCATCGGAATTCCCATAAGATCAGAGATGGCATAGACCGTCGTCGCATGACCAAATTCCGGCACAATATCGCACACGCACCGAGCGACGAACCGGTCAATCAGCATTTCCGACAGTTCGTGCAGATAGGCCTCGTTCTGCTTCAGCCGCTTGTAAGTCAGCAGACTGCCCAGTAGCATCCGGTGCTCGGCATGCTTCTTGCCGTCAAAACAGACGAGGTGATCCGCCCATGGCATCTGCGCGCTGTAGACACCCAGCTGGCCCTTGATATCTGGCCCCTCGGGCATGAACGGCAACCCCGGTATCGGGCCGACCACCGAACATGCGTTCGAAAAGACGCCTTGCTTGTCAACCAGCACTTCGAGCGCCGCATCATAGCCTGTCACCATCACAGTGCCGTGAAACGGCTCCTTCACGATTGGAGCTTGCGCACGCATCGCTTCGAAATAGCTGCGGGGATCGGCAATCACGTCTGGATCAGAATAAAAATCGGGCTGTGCGGTCATGTCTGTCCCCAGGTAGGCGTTCGCAACTGCTCTACCGAGCCAAGTGTTCGTCGCAATGTTAGCGTGGGAATTCGCCGACTGCAACGCTTCTCTGCCCGGCTCGCGGCTACATCGATTCGCCGCCGTTCACCGCCAGGATCTGGCCCGTGATAAACCGGCTCGCATCGGAAGCCAGATAGAGCAGCGCAAACGCGATATCCGAAGGCGTTCCAAGAATGCCCAAGGGCGATCCAGCGGCCATGTCCCGCCGCACCTTTTCCTGCAGCGCCGCGCTGATCTGGCCTGTTTCATCGCGAAACAGGTCGCGGCTCATCGGAGTCTCGATCCAGCCCGGGGCGACGGCATTGACCCGGATGCCCATCGGGCCGAATTCTGCCGCGCTGGTCCAGGTCAGCGAATTTACTGCGGCCTTGGTCATGCCATAGATGCCGATCCCGGGCAGTGGCTTCGACCCGCCGCCCGAAGAAATGTTGACGATCGAACCCCCGCCTCGCTCGCGCATCACCCGCGCCGCCGCAACGCAGCCCCAATAGGGGCCCATCATGTTGATCGCGATCACCTGGGCGGCGCGTGCGGGATCGGTCTCCAGCAGCGAATGCAGGAACGATACCCCTGCCCCATTGATCCACACATCCAGCCTGCCCTTGTCGGCAACGACCGCATCCGCCAGCGCCTCCACCTCATCCCGCTGCGAAACATCGACCCGCCTCCATGTCGCAGGCGTAGGCGATGTGCCGACCAGTTCCGCCGTCGCGGCAAGGCCCGCCTCGTCAATGTCGGCAAGAACCAGGTGTGCCCCGGCCCGGGCGAAGATGCGGGCAGCCTCCTGCCCCAATCCCGATCCGGCCCCGGTGATGACGACGACCCGCTCCTTCAGCGTGAAAGCATCGCCAAGCTCGCTGTTCCATTCCATGGCCAATCCACTCCTGTTCACCCTGCTTGACAGGGGCATGGCTTGCTAACATTGTGACGAGCGATTGGGCAAGTGGCTTGATCGGGGATGGAGGATGGTGATGGCGCAGCTTGCCGCAGGACAGTTCGCAAAGATTGCCTCAGGGCTCTACCTTGAAGGACTCGCGGTCGATTATGCCCGCGATGTTATCTGGTACAGCGACGTGATCGGCGGCGGCATTCATGGCATCAAGCCCGATGGCACCAAAGTGAAATCGTTCAACGATAGCCGGATGTGGACCGGCGGGGTGATGATGAACGCGGACGGTGCGGTGCTGTCGACCGGCGAGGGCGGCATCATGTGGAACAATCCGGATACCGGCCAGTCGGGCTGGCTGCTGAGCGAACTTGATGGCGAGCCGATCAACGGCATCAACGAGATGATGCCGGACGGCACCGGCGGCATTTTTTTTGGCACCAATGATATCGAGATGGTGATCAAGGGCGAAACCGCCCGCCCCACCGCGATCTATCGTCTGACCGCAGATCGCCGGACGATCAAGCTGGCCGACGGCATCGGCTTCACCAATGGCCTGATGTATGATGCCCAGCGCAAAAGGTTTTACTGCAACGACACTTTCAACTGCACCTGGTCGTTCGACGTGGCGGACGACCTGACTCTCGCCAACAAGCAGATGTTTCTGGAAAAGGAAGACGTCGACGGCATGGCGCTCGACAGTCTGGGCAACGTCTGGATAACCGGTTTCCGTTCGAACTTCCTGACTCGCCTCGCCCCCGACGGCACCCAGCTGCCGCGCGTCGAAACGCCAGCCGGTTCGATCACCCAGTGCCGCTTTGGCGGGGCCGACATGTGTGACTACTACATCAATTCGGTTCCCGCCGATGGCGGCGACACTTTGAAGGAGGGCGGCGAAATCACCAGCGCCAACTCTTTCTTGTTCAAGGGCCGTTCGGAGGTGCCCGGCATGCGGATCGAACCTGCCCGCTTTGCGCTTGGCTGAGCCTTGCCGACAAGAACAATAAATAGGGAATCTGCGTTGTGAGCATCACCCTGCTGTACGGCTGCTGTCAGATCGAGACCAGTGCGCGCGACCTTGCCGCCGTCCGCAGATTCATGATGGAAGTGCTCGGTGCGAATCCGATCGAACAGGTGCTGGCAAAGCAGATCGCCGCGCTGATCCCCGGCGTCGGCTACGATGTCGATCATCTCGATTGCGGCGAAGCGGTGTTCCAGATCAACCAGCCCTCGCCCGACATGGTGTTCAAGGGGCAAAAATCTGTCCACCAGGCCTATCTTGAGCGCGTCGGCCCCAGCGTGACCAACCTCAACTATTTCATCGACGACTACCGGCATGCACATGAACTGCTCACTTCGATGGGAGCTCAGACCCATATCCGAGGACCGAGCACTGCTGCCCGCGTGCTCGCCGACTATGGTCCTGAAAATACGCGGCCCGGCGGCGAAGACCGTCCATTCCTGTTCATGAGCTCACGCCACTTGATCGGGCTTGACCTGGAAATCATGGAGCCGAACTTCCTGCATTTCTCGCAGCAAGCGGTGCAATATCCGGCATTCATCCATCCCCGCCCAGCGGTCGGGCATGGCAATCTCCGTCTGAAGCGGCTGCAGATTGCCGTTGCCGATCTTGAGCAGACACATGACAATTTGCTCGCAATCTTCGCCCCGGCCAGCCGCAGCAAGCCTTACAGCATCCAGTCTGGCAGGCACGGCAGGTCATTTCGTATCGGCCTTGGCGGCATGGAAGTAGAATATTGCCAGCCAAACTCGCCCGATTGCGAACTTGGCAAATTCCTTGCGCAGCTTGGACCCGGGGTATTCTCGGCCGTATTCGAAGCGCATGACCCGGCCATGGTGCTGGAAAAGTGCCGAGCACACGGAGGCATCGAAGTGCAAGACACTTCCGACCTGCTGGGCCTCGCCCCGCAAACACCCAGTCCGCGGATCGCAAGCCGGGCCCTGATCGGCTTCGACGCCGTTCTGGAGCAGTGCGAACAAACTTCGCTCTGACAAATCTCGTCTGAAAATTCATCAATCTCAAATCACAAGCAAGAAAAGCAGAATGCCGCAAAAGCCCACCGTAGCCGCTCATATCCCTACACAGAGGCGGCTGGGCGGCCGCAGACGCCAGACCTGCACTGAGGCGAACGAAGTCACGACGGTCGATCAAGTTTTGCATCCGGTCCCACCTCATTGTGAGTCGCTCCTCCATCGAAGCAACCTCGCCCATGCGACACGCAAATGTATGATATTAACTGTTGGACTATCGATTGGCCATGAGACGTCTCCCTCGATTGACAGCGCATCGCCATATGTAATACATTATCTGCGCAGCCTTGACTGGCTGTGCGGACGTGGAGCGCTTTCATGAAGCGAGAGCTTCGCTGCCGGCGAGGACACCGACATCGGCGAACATCGCTGATTCCACATGCTGCGGTAGACCGGCCCCTCTTGGCCATTTAACATCCAGTCAGGGTCGGTCCTGGCAAAATGCAGTGAAGCTTCAGTCGGGCAGGCCAGAGCAAGCCAGGCCTTGCTCGTCGGAGGCGCGCTGGGTTCGGTGCGGGCATTGACCCGCACCGGAGTAGTCGCTCCCCTGCCTTGGCGCAGGTATCCAGACTAATTAAGGACGAACGTTTATGAAAGTCGAAGGCAGCCACGAAGTCCTGGCGAAGTCTCGCCCATCGATCGTGAGGTTTGCAAAAAGGCTCGCGGGCCTGACTGCAACCACCGTGTCGCTTGTGCTTGCAGCGTCATCGGCGCAGGCCGCCTCATGCCCTTCGGTCGGCGAGCCCAAGTTCGGAGCCGAGGCGCCAATGGTGATCGACGCCGAATGTGTCGATCCGGACTACAACGACAAGACCTTTGTCCTCGACAGCACCAAGCCGCTCAGCCTGACGTTGCCGGACGGTTCCGCCATACCATATACGGAAGTCAAAGGGCACTTTCCCGCAACCCGCACGCAGGCGCAATTGCCCGCCGGGGTGACCGGAAGCCCGACGACGACCAGCCACGCCGTGACTTGGCTGTTCCCCGACCGGACACGCTGGCACAACCGCTTCTTTCAGCAGTCTTATCCTCTGCCATTAGCCTTCCTAAACACGGTCGACAGCCGGTTTGCCTTCACCAACGGCGCCTACACAGTCAGCGTGATGCCGGGCAATTCTGTCGTCGGCTACCGCGTTAACGCCGCCGCAGCGAAGCTGGCCAAAACTTTCGCCAACAAGCTCTACGGTAACTCTGCCCGCATCTACGGTTATATCTACGGCCAGAGCGGGGGTTCCGTGCAGATGATGGGCGCCAATGAGGGCACCACCGGCGTCTGGGACGGCATTGTCCCGGTCGTCATCGCTGTCGATGGGCTCAATACACATTCCTTTCAGTGGAACGCGCTTTATGCGCTCGCTGTGCCGCAGACGAAGCGTCAGGCTGTTGCTGACGCAGTGGCACCGGGTAGCGGCCTCGATCCCTATGCCGGGTTCACTTCCGGGGAGCGCGCCATCCTGGACGAGCTTCTCAATGCCGGATTTGCCCGCAAGGCTCTGGAAGGCTGGGAGTTCTCGGTAGGCTCCGCGCTCCCGCTTTCCGGGGCCCTTGCTACGTTCGATCCCGTCTATGAAGAGGATTTCTGGTCAAAGCCTGGATATGAAGGCGTTAATCCGCCCGCTTATCTCGCTGCCGCAAAGGTCGACGGGTTTGCGACGATCGTTGGCATGAAGCGGAACGATAAGGATGTGATAACCGCCATCACCTTCGATCCTGCGACGGTGCCGCCGCTTGGATCAATCGGCGCTGAAGGACTGCAGTTCTACGTCTATGCAGCCGACGGTGTCTCGCGCATCGTCAACGGCCAGGCCCGTAGGCTTTCGGGCAAGTTGGCCGGCAATATATTGACTCTCGACGCAGCAAACGATCCGGTCCTCCTAGGCGCATTAACCTCCGGCGCGAAGATCCGGATCAACAACCGTTTCCTCCTGGCCGCATGCTTTTACCCGCGCCACTCGATCCTTGATAATGGCAGCCCGGCCTACGACCAGTACAAGAACGCAGACGGGACGCCGAAATACGTGCAGCGTCCGCTTCAGACGGCCTACATCGCCAACCTCGGCGCAGCCGGAGGGCGCCTCGAAACAGGCCATCTGAAGGTCAAGACGATCGTACTTGAGAACCTTTTCGATCCTGCATCCTACCCCTATGTGGGCGGTTTTTACGCGCAGCAGGTGCAGCGGGCCATGGGCCCGCGCGAGGCCCAGGACATCTTCCGTATCTATTACCAGGAAAACGCGCCTCATGGCGCGTTCCCAGATCCCGTACAGGGAACGGCCGAGGCGGCGCTCAGCACGAAAATCGCGAGTGTCGGCGGCATCCTGAACCAGACGCTGCTCGATCTTGCGGCTTGGGCCGAGCGCGGGATCACACCTCTGCCATCAAGCCGATACCGCCGTGACGCGATGAACCAAGTCGTGCTGCCGAAGAGCGCGGCGGAACGCCAGGGACTTCAGCCAGTGGTCGAACTGACCGCCAATGGGAGCATCCGAGCGGAAGTAAGCGTGAACCAGCCGGTCACACTCGCCGCCAAGATCGATATGCCCCGAGGTGCCGGCAAGATCGTTCACTATGCCTGGTATCTGGGCACAGCCGATACCAGGTTCGAACCCGCTACCGAACTTCGCAAACCGTCGACGCACGTCGATTTGAAGCGCACTGTCAGCTTCGCTGCGCCAGGCGAGTACTCGATTACTCTTCGGGTCAACGGCCAGCGCAGCGGGCTGACCGACGTGAACGGCACCACATTGCTCCAGAATATCGGGCGGGTGCGAGTGGTTGTTCACTGATCGGCTCACGTGAGCCGGTCAGGAAGGCTGCGCGGGTAAAGTGAGCAGGTGGGCGCTGTGTCATGCGGAGGCGCTGGCAGTCATCGTCGGTTTCCCAGGCGATGTTGCGGATGCGGGTCATTGTCAGCCAACGCTATAGGAAACAAAGCATGAGACGACTTCTGGCAGTATTATCGGCGGTGCTGCTCGCTCCGCCCGGTCTCGCCCAGGCCCAGGCGCAGACGCAGACGGAGGCTCCTGCAGCGATATCGAGCGATCCTTTCCTCGGGACCGCGACCTACCGGCTGTGGCCGGGCCGCGCCGAGGCCGCGACTAGCGACGAGTCCGACGAGACGCCCACGCTGACGGCGTTCCGTCCACAGGAAGGCCGGGCCAACGGCGCGGCGGTGGTGGTTGTTCCGGGGGGTGGCTACGTCAACCTCGCCGCGAATCTCGAAGGGCGCCAGGTTGCCGACTGGTTCGCCGCGCATGGGGTGACCGCGTTCGTCCTGAAGTACCGTGTCGGAGCCAAGGCGCGGCTGCCGATCCCGCTGGCGGACGGCGCGCGCGCGATGCGCTTCGTTCGTGCTTACGCAGCCGACTTCAAGATCGATCCTGCCAGGATCGGGATGATCGGCTTTTCCGCCGGCGGTCACCTGAGCGCAACGACGGCCGCGACCGGCGCTCCCGGAAAACCCGATGCGAGCGATCCGGTCGAGCGGGCCAGCAGCCGGCCCGACTTCCTGGTCCTGGGATATCCCTGGCTAGAAGGAATGGCGCTCGACGCCAAGGGGCAGTCGCAGTACTGCATGTTCGCCCAGCGCTTCACTCCTGGTTCCGAGTGCCAACCGCGCGCTTATCAACAGTACGCGCCGAACCGGCTGGTGACTGCAGCCATGCCGCCGACCTTCATCTATCATACGACCGCCGACGGCCTGGTCGCGGCCGAGGGCAGCCTGCGGTTTTACGAAGCGCTGAAGGCCAACAAGGTACCTGCCGAACTGCACGTCTTCGCGCCGGGCGAGCACGGAACCGGGCTCGGCGGGACCGACCCCGCGCTGACGCAATGGCCGGTCCTGCTCGAAATGTGGCTGCGCGGGCGCGGCGTGTTCGGCGCCAAGCCCTGACTCCCCATCCGTCCGTTCCTTGCCTCATCAAAGAGAAAGTGAATTCATGCCCACCAGGATGACGCGCCGCCAGGCTCTCCTCAGCTCGGGGGCGGCCATATTCGCGGGCACGTCCGCCGCGACGGCGAAGACCGGCGGAATCGGCGATTACCGCAATCCGCAGCTGCCGGTTCCGGCCCGCGTCGCCGACTTGCTGGCGCGCATGACAATCGAGGAAAAGGCCGCCCAAATGCGGTGCATGTGGGGTTCGAAACCGTCGTTTCTCGACGAACGGAACCAATTTTCAGTCCAGAAAGCCGCCGTCGTACTGCGCCACGGCCTCGGCCAATTGGGCCGTCCTACCGACATCCGCGGTGTTGCCGAATGGGACACCACGCCGTTCCGGTCGAAAGCCGACGGCGCGAAATTGGTCAATGATTTCCAGCGCTTCCTCGTCGAGAATACACGGCTTGGCATTCCCGCACTGATGCACGACGAGCTCGCCCACGGCTTGCTCGCGGGCGATGCCACCATCTTCCCCACGCCCCCGGCGCTCGCCAGCAGCTGGGATCCTGACTTGGTGGAAGAGGTCTTCACCGTCGCCGCCCGCGAGGCCCGGGTGCGCGGCACGACCGTCGCACTGACCCCCGTGATCGACCTGGCGCGGGATCCCCGCTGGGGCCGCGTCGAGGAGATGTTCGGCGAGGACCCATACTTGGTCGCCACCATGGGCGTCGCCGCGACGCGAGGCCTCCAAGGTCGAACCCGCCCACTGCGCCGCGACCGGGTGTTCGCCACGCTCAAGCATTTCGTCCACGGAACGCCGCAGGGCGGCCTCAATACCAGCCCCGCGGACATGAGCGAGCGGACGTTGCGCGGCCAGTACCTGGTTCCGTTCGGCGCGGTGATCGCCCAGGCCGACCCCGCGATCATCATGCCGTCGTACAACTCGCTCCAGGGCGTTCCCTCGCATGCCAATGTCGATCTATTGCAAGGCGCCGGGCGCCGGCGGCTGGGCTTCCGCGGGGTCTATTTCAGCGACTACGACGGTATCAAGAACCTCGCGGAGCAGCACAAGGTCGCGGCGAACGCCGATGACGCGGTCGTCCTTGCCATGAACGCCGGGGTTGCCGCCGACTTGCCCGATGGCGAGTCCTACGCCCGGATTCCCGAACTGGTCCGCGTCGGCCGGATCAGCGAAGCGCAAGTCGATGACGCGGTCTCGCGCATCCTGGCACTCAAGTTCGAAGCCGGACTGTTCGAGAACCCATATGTAGATGTGCAGCGGATCCAGGCCACCAACGCCGCCCCGGCGCATATTCGCCTGGCGCGCAAGGCGGCGGAGCGGTCGCTGGTGTTGCTCAAGAACGATGGGATATTGCCCCTCGAACCCAGAGCGGCCTTCCGCCTGGCTGTCATCGGCCCCAATGCTTCTGAGCCGCTGTTCGGCGGGTACTCTGGCGACACGGCTCGCGGGATCGGCATTCTCGAGGGAATTCGCCGCGGAGCGCCCAAGAACATTTCCGTCGAGTTCGCCGAAGGACTTTGGATCAGCGCGCCCGACAGCCTCGGCAGGCACCGCAGCTATTCGCCGTCCAAGCCAGTGCCCGATGAAGAGAATCGCAGCCGCATCGCGCAAGCCGTCGAAGTTGCAAAAAGGTCGGACGCGGTCCTGCTGGTCCTCGGCGATGTCCCTGCGATCACGCGCGAAGCGGTTCACATCACGCTTCCGGGCGATCGCCGGACGCTGGGGCTGTGGGGTTTGCAAGACGAACTCATCGAAGCGATGTGCGCCACCGGCAAACCGGTTATTGCCCTGCTGCTCAACGGGCGCGCGCTGACGATCGGGCGGCTGGCGGAGAAGGCCAATGCGCTGATCGAAGGCTGGTACCTGGGGGAGCAAGGCGGGACCGCCTTCGCTGATGCCTTGTTCGGACGGGTCAACCCCGGCGGCAAGCTGGCAGTCTCGTTCCCGAATTCGGTAGGCGATCTGCCGGTGTGGTACAACCGCGAGCCCTCCGCCAATACCAACCGCTACATCGAAGGCGACCGCGCGGTGGTCTTTCCGTTCGGACATGGGCTCAGCTACACGACGTTCGAGATCGCCGCGCCGCGCCTCCAGCAAAGCTCGATAGCCGTTGGGGCAAGTGTCTCGATCGATGTGGATGTCGCTAACACCGGCGAGCGAACCGGAGACGAGGTGGTCCAACTCTATATCCGCGACGATGTGAGTTCCGTACCCCGGCCCTTACTCGAGCTACGGCATTTTCAGCGAGTTGCCCTCAAGCCCGGTGAACGCCGAACGGTGCGCTTCGAACTGATCGCCGACGATCTGGCGTTCTGGGACGCGGGCATGAACTGGCGGGTCGAGCCGGGGACGTTCACCGTCTCCGCAGGGTCGAGCTCGGCCAGTCTAAAGTCGGTAACGCTCACGGTCGTGTAGCGCGCCTCCGCCCTTCACCAGCTAGTGCGAAGGCGGCACCGGAGCCACTCCGCAGCCCTGGGCAGATGTCGGTTCGCTCAATCCCGGGACGGTGATGATCACCCGGCGATACCTGGTAAGTTTCGGTGTGCCGTTGTCGCTGGCCTCAAGGATGACATGCAACCGGTAGGACGTCGGCGGAGTGAACTGGTCCACATGCGCGGTGCCGCCGATAGCGACCGTCGTCGTTTCGCCGGTCTCCTCGGACAGCGTGACTTCGGGCGCGAAGAGACCGCTCGCCTCACGGTACCACCACCAGCGGTAGGACAGTTGGTCGCCGTCGGGATCGACCGAACCCCTTGCGGACAAGGTGATCGGCTTTCCGGCACATCCGGAGATTTCGAACGGAGCGAGACCATCCTTGCCATTCAGCATGACCTGCGGCGCGTGATTGGCTTGCCGGACGTCGGGCGACAACGACCATGCCATCCGCGCGGCGAAGTCGTTCTGGAAGGCCCACCGCCACCGCCAGACGGTCGCTTGCGGCGTGGAATACATCTTGCCGTCCGTTCCTCGCACCATGTCGGTGGTCGTGGTCCAGAGCCCCAATGCGTCCGAGATCTTGTCGTACCGCCCGCCCCAACCGCCCCAGTCCGGCCGCTCGGGCACGCTCAGACCATTGGGGATCAGCGAGAGGAACGACGGCGTGTCGCCTTCCATGATGTAGGCCGGGACCGGATAGACCGCGCCAAGGAGCCCCTTGCTGCGGATATTCGCCTCAAGCCATTCCTTGCTGACCGGGGTCTGGTCGGCGCCGGGCAGGGGCGAGGATATCCCAAGCCATGTACCGAGCTGGTACCGGGTGAACCCATGCACCCCGGTTTCCCAGAACAGCTTGGGGAAGTATGCCCGCGCCCACGGGCCGGCATCGTCCTGGTCGGAGATCGAGTAGACACGCAGCTTGGCGACGAAGCGATCCACCTGAGCCGGTGAGCGCGTCGCCCTCACCGTCGACAGCGCTTGCGCCAGGTCGGCCGCACCTCCCCAGGCCGCGATCCACACCGGACGCGGATCGGGTCGATCCACAGCCGCGATGATCAGGCGCGACGCGGCGGTGTCCCGGCCTTCGCCGACGCCGGTCATTCCGTATACCGGGCTTCCGGTCCGCAGGCGCGACCGCAGAAACTCGGCATCGGGATAATTCTCATCGTGCTTGCGCAAGTTCGGCAATACTTGCGCATATGCGGCGATCCGTTGCTGTATCATTTCGGGATGGGGATTTTTCGGCAGATGCCGCGAGGTAGCCGCGACCAGTCCTTCAATGTCGATATCGTTGGCGTACAGCAGCAGACGCACCATGGATTCAGAATCGTCAGGCTCGTTTCCGATATCGGTCAGCACGATCAGCCGCGCCTTGTTCGGCGCGGCAATGGCGTTGGTCGCGGCTTGCGCTCCCAACGTAACGGCGAGCAGCAGCGCAAGTGTCATACGAACCATCGGATCATCCGTCGCGAGCTAGTGGCGGAGCGGCGCCAGACCGGAGTGAAAACTCGTGGATGCCCGAGGCGAGCTCGTCCGGCCCCTCTCCCCACCCCCGCGGCGAGGCGAACTTGCCGGCCGCGCCCGGCGGAACCTCAATCCGGACCTCCAGCGCATCCGCGCGGCGTTCCCAGCGAATTGCGCCGAGGCCGTACGGAGTGTCGATGCTAGCTTCTGCCCACTCCAGCCCGCCACCCGGCTGCGGCGCGAAGGCAATGACGCGGTAGCCGGGCTCGGCGGGCGCAATTCCCGCCAGCGAACGATAGAGCCAGGCCCCTACGGCGCCGTAGGCGTAGTGGTTGAAGCTGGTCATGCTGGCGGCATCTTCGGCGGCCATTTCGCCGCCGTGGATGATCCCGCCGGGCTTGATTGCGTCCCACCGCTCCCACACAGTAGTTGCACCGTTGATGACCTGATCAAGCCAGCCCGGCGCCTGCTCGTTCAGCAACAGGCGGTAGGCCGCGTCGTTCTGGCCGGTGCGTGTGAGCGCGGGAAGGACAAGCGGGGTCCCGAGGAAGCCCGTCGCGATCCGCCCGTCGGCCCGCGTCACTTGGTCCGCCAGGCAGGCGCCCAACCGCTGCAGATCTTCGACCGGAGCGATGCCGAACTCGATCGCCATCGCGCAGCCGGTCTGGGTCGTGACCGCTGCATTGGACCACTTCGCCCACGTCGCCGCAGCGAGCCCGGCACCGAGCGCCTGATAGTGCTCGCTCAAACCAGACTCGCCCAAGCTCCGCGCGCTTTGCGCCAGGACACGCAGGCTTTTCACCAGATAGGCCGAAGCAATGAAATCACGGTCGGTGGTGGCTTGCTCGGGCTTGTCGGGCGGCGCTCCGGGATCAAGCCAGTCGCCGAGATGGAAGTCGCCACTCCAGGTGCCGTCGCCTGCGAGCCGCGATAGCCCGTAGTCGACCCAAGCGCGCATGCTGGGGAACTGCCGCGCCAGGAACTCGCGATCACCATAAGCCTCGTAGAGCACCCACGGAACGAGGGTCGCGGCATCGCCCCAACCGACGCCGCCATATTCGAATTCGTGGCCCGGGATGACGTTCGGCACGGTGCTGGGAACATTGCCGTCGGCGGCCTGCTCGTGTGCCAGGTCGACCAGCCAACTCGCCAGGAATGCCCGCGCATCGAAGTTCGCGCAGGCCGTTTCGGCGAAGACCTGGATGTCCCCGGTCCAGCCGAGCCGCTCGTCGCGCTGGGGACAGTCGGTGGGGATCGCGAAGAAGTTGCCACGCTGCGACCATTTGATGTTGGAATAAAGCCGATTCACCAGCTCGTCCGAGCAGGCGAAGTGGCCGATCTCGCGCAAGTCGGAGGAGACCACGCGGACCTTGGCGTTGTCCAAGCGCAGACCATCGTCGCAAGTCACTTCGGCATGGCGAAACCCGTGATAGGTGAACGCTGGCTTCACCTGTGAATTACCTGGAAGCACGCGATAGGTGTCGATGGCCCGAGCTGTGCGCAAGGCGGCAGTATGTAGCTCGCCGTCGGCTTCCAGAACTTCAGCATGTCGAACCTCCACACTACCCGGCGAATCCGCGGCAATGTCGAGTTCGAGATAACCGGTAAGGTTCTGGCCGCAGTCGATCGCCCATGCCCCCGATGGCCGTCGCGTAATCGTGGGATCGATGGTCGTGACCTCTCGCACCGCCGGCATGCTCCGTTGCTCGAGCCGCGCAATTCGCGGCAGTGGCACGACAGCGGCCCAGTGGCGATCGTCAAACCGTGCTTCGCGCCACTTCGTCGGCTCCTCGGCCAGGTCCACCACGCAGCCGTCGTAGATGTCAGCAGAGCGTATCGCTCCCATTCCGCCGCGCCAGGTTGAGTCGGTAGCGATCATGGAGTGGCTGCCGTCGGCAGCGATGAGTTCCAGCTGGGCTAGCAGCGCGGTCGTATCTCCATAGACCGCCCGCCGACCCATCCAGGTCAGGTTGCCGCGCCACCACCCGTCACCCACCGCCGCCGCGAGAACGTTTTCGCCCGCCCGAAGCAGGCCCGTCACGTCGTAGGTCGCGTAGAGCAGCCGATGCGCATATGCGGTCCAGCCCGGCTCGAAGAGATCGTGCGTGATGGGAGCACCGTTCAGCCAGCACTGCTGGATCCCCAGCGCGGTCAGATAGAGCCGCGCCTGGCTGACCGGGCCTGACACGACGAACGATTTGCGAAGCAGCGGGACGGGACGGGTCTCGGCCTGACCGCAGTTGAAGTCCGGGCTGATCGGCTGGGCAAGCCAATCCCCTGCTTCGAACAGCGCGCCTTCGATCCTGAGGGGTTCGCTCCACTCGGTTACGCCGAGGCTGGTCCAGACCCGCACACGCAGCCACGCTACCTCGCGGCTCGCCAGGTCGGCGCCGATCCAGAGTGCCCCGACGACCGCGCCGGACTCAAGACGCCCGCTCGAGCACGATACGGCGAATGCGCCATCAGCGGATCGTTGCAGCTCATAGGCCAACTGCCCCCCGGAAGCCGTTCCCTCGAGGCGCCAGCTCAGCGTCGGCCGCGCAAACGCGCAGGCGACTAGATCGGAATCGTCATTGGTCTTCAATCCAACCGGGCGGACCAGCGGCTCACGAGTCGCTTCGATCATGCGTCGGCCGCCCGCTCCACCTCGATCTCTTCAAGCGTCTTGCCCTCGTTGCGCGGCGCACCGAGCCAGCCTATCAAGGCGCTCATTGCCAGGAAACCGACCAGGATCCAGGCGAGGTTCTGGAACCCGGTGGCGGTCAGGATCGGCACGAAGAAGCTGAAAATGCCCAGGCCGATGCGCACCACAGCGAATGTCACACCTTGTGCGGTGCTGCGAAGCAGGGTCGGAAACAGCTCCGCGCTCCACAGCTGGAAGAACGACTGCGCCCCGAACCCAGCCGAGCTAGCCATGATGAGAATGTGGATGATCGCGATACCGCCGGTCAACGGGAAGATCGCCAGGAGCGACATGCCGGCGACCTGCAACAGTGCGGAGGTCAGAAACAACGAGCGTTGGTTGACCCTGTCCGAAAACCGCATGAAGATGAAATAGATCGAGCCGATGCCGATGGCGAAGTTGAGCATTTGCAGCGCGACGCTCGCTTGCTGGCTCTGCCCGCCAACCGTGCGCAGGATGTAAGGAAAGAAGAAGCCGTTCGTGCCGGCCCACAGGTTCCAGAAACCATACATCCCGATCAGGAATGCCATCGACTTGAGGTATTTGGGCTCCAGCAGCTGGCGCCAGTCGGCCTTTGCGGCGTGGTCAGGAGCTGCTTTGGCCTCCTCCCAATAACGCGATTCGCTCATCTTCGAGCGCAGCAACGTGAGCACCAGCGCCAATACCAGCAGGTGGCCGAAGATCAGACGGATCCCGAGGATTCCGAATGACCCGAACAGAAGGCCCAGCCCCAGCACGACCACGGGCCCCAGGTACCAGAGCATTTGCGCGATCCCGCTATAGCGGGCGCGCTCGCGCTTCGGCGCGATCTCCGCGATCAGCGACCAGGATGCGGGAATGTCCGCGCCGACCGCCAGGCCGACCAGGACGAAGCCGGTGATGATCATCCAGGGCGCCCAGGCGAAGGTCAGCCAGGCCATTCCGAACGCGTAGAACAGCATATCGTACTGGTATATCTTCTTGCGGCCGAACTTGTCGCACAGCACGCCGCCGATCAGTGCCCCGATGCCTGCCGAGATCGCGTTCGCGCTGAACGCGCCGATCAGTCCGATCGTGGTCGTGTTCATGTGGTAGAGCTCGGCCCACAGGGCGAGCGCTGCAGAGCCTGCCACGATCGAACCAGCGTCAATGTAGTTCGCAAGCCCGGCGAGAATGGCATCCCGCATGGGTGAGCGGCTTGGCGTGGCTTCCATGTCAGTTCCGATCGTAGTCAAATTTTACCTGCAAACGCGAGCGCATTATCGTCGAGGAAGCTGAGCAACAATCGGCCCGTATCGATGATGTCTCGCCACGCCGGGCAGAACCTGATCTGTTGCATCATACGGCACGATGTACGTTGTGCCGGTGACGGGCCCGCTTCTCTGGATCGAACCGAAGCCGGACGAACGCAAGACTGCGTCCCAATGTTCTTGAGAAGAAAAATGGAGTCCGCCTTGTGTGGCGAACTCTAGTACTTGAGAGCGTGGAGAGGATGCGCTTCTCAGGGTAAAAATGTTCCCCTTTTGGTCGCTTCACGACTGCCCTCTCCTGCCCGATGTTCGATCCGAGTATAAGGCACCGAAACGCCATGTTCTCAAACCCATATATTCGCCCATCCAATAACGACTAAGCAAGGGCCACCGCGCGCCCAAACCGCGCGGTGGCGCAAATTGACCTCAGAACTTCTTGTTGATGCCGATATTGATCAACCGGCCCAACGTGAAACCATTGGCAAATCCGTTTTCGTTATTGTTGTTGCGGCGAAGCACGGGCGGATCTTTATCGAACAGATTGTCGACATTGAGCGTGAAGCTCAGGTCCTTGAGCAGCATGCTGTCACCCGGGACGTCATATTTGAAGAACAGATTGACAACGGTAAAGGAACCGACACGGCTTTGTGGCACGGCGATGCCAGTTATCGGAGTGATGTTGTAACCGGCACTGTGGTTCACCGTCGCCTGTGCCCGCAAGGCGCCAACTTTGGCGCCGAGCGCCACCCGAAGCGCCAGCTTCGAGTTTTCCACCAGCAGCTCATCTACTATAGCCGATGACGGACTGACTTGAGCTTTGCGGCTTAGCGGCCTGTTGGCATTCACCGACAAATCGACACTGCCGAAGCCGGTTTGATGGGTATAATCGAGCGAAGCATCGATGCCCTTGACCTTCAGAACCCCGAGGTTGCCGGTGCGGAAATCGACCAATTCATAAACAGTCGAATTTCCGATTGTGGCAATCGTTGCAGCAGCGCCTGGGGTGCTGCCAAAGAACGCAGCGACCTCGGCCGGGGTAAATCCGGTAACCTTGGTCTGGTAGTTGGCGGGAAAATCGGTGAACGGCGTGTTCGAGAACGGCGTGCGCAGAATATTCTTGAAGTGCACGCTATAATAGTTGGCGCTCAAACGCAGACCATCCACGGGTTGGATATCCGCTCCTATCGACCATGTCGTGGCGGTTTGCGGTTGCAAGCCGGCCAGCGAGCCCTGAATGGCAGCAGTGCCGGAGTTTGGCAGCGCGGTTTCACCAGGACGTGAGAAGGCGACAAAGGTGTTGAAGGAGGTGAAGTTCGCCAGTGAACCCAACTGATCGAGCGGGGTCGGCGCGGTAAAGGAGGTGCCCCAGTTGCCACGCAGCGTCAGCCAGTGAACCGGCTTGAACGTCGCGCCGAACTTGGGGTTGGTGGTATTGCCGAAGTCGCTGTAATGATCGTAGCGCACCGCGCCCGACACGGTGAGCATCGGATCGCCTTCGCCATTGAGGAACAGCGGCGCCTGCACTTCGGCAAACAGCGATTCGACGTGGCGCTTGTAGGTGGAGAAAGGCAACGCGGCAACGCCGCTTGCGCGAACGTCGGTAGAAGCGCGCTTCTGCAAAGTTTCATGAATGTATTCTGCGCCGACCGCCATGCGCACGTCGCCGCCGGGCAGTTCGAACAGCTTGCCTTCGGCAATGGCCCGGACGTTGAACAGTTCGTTTTTGGCCTGGCCGAACCGCTGGCTGTCGATCAGATCGGCAATCAGGGCCGCATTATTGGCGGTGACATTAAAGGGATTGAAGGAGTTGGCCGTCGTGGCACCCACCGGCGGCGCACCCGCCTGGACCAGCCGCGCCGGACTGATCTGGCCGGCATGATAGGACGAATCGCTCTGCCCCCAGTTGACCAAGCCCTTGATCTGCCAGTCTTCAGTCAGGTCATGCCTGAATTCGGCATTGGCGCCCCATTGCTTGATCGTGGTAGTCGAGCGCTGCGAACCGTCACCGAGCAACGGGCGCAGGTTGAAATTGACTTGCACCTGATTGACGGCGGGGAGAAACCCGAAAAGGACGACTGGCTGCCCGACTACAAAAGTTGAGGGAATTCCCGCGGGAAGCTGGCTGGCGTAGGCGTTGTTTCCACCAACGGCAACAGGGCTGGCCAGATCGCCGACCGCCAGCGTATCGCGCTGGCTGTAATAGGCGCGGACATCGATCGAGGTCTTATCGCCAATGTCTTGGCTCAGCCCGATCATACCTCCATGCCGCTCGGCACGCGGGACGAAGGACGCATTCTCGCTGTTATCGCAGGTCAGGGCTGGATTGGGGATGGTCCCGCCATTGAATATGCGGTTGGCAAGCGGGGCAAATGCGCCATAAGACACATTTGGCGTCGGGCACTGAATGTCACGGCCGACATAGGGCAGCGTCGCATAGTCGACGTTGCGGTGATATGCGCGATCACGACCAAACAGCGCATCGCTCTGGGCATAGCTGTAGGAAAGCCAGGCAGAACCCGTATCCCAAGTCTTGCCCACAGTTGCCTTCACGTCCCACTGCTTGTAATTATCAGCGAAGCCGAAATGACCGCCAACTTCAACGCCTTCGAACCTTCGACGGGTGATATAGTTGATCACACCAGCGACAGCATCTGTGCCGTAAGTCGCCGAACCGCCTTCGGTTACGACATCCACCCGTTCGATCGCACCGATCGGGATCAGGTCGGGATCAACCGAGGCCTGGTTGACACCGGCGGTAGCAACCCGGTGGCCATCGACAAGGACCAGCGTCGCCGAACTGGCGGCGCTATTGGGCGAGATATTGCGAAGGTTGGGGCGGGCAATGTTGAGCTGTGAAACCTCGATCGCCAAATCCGAAACCGGCAGTTTGTTGAAGTAGTTCGTGACCTGCGGAACCGAGGCGAGGAGATCGTTTCCGCTCTGCGCACCGACTTCCTGTATGCGGTTAGCACCAAGCGTGATGGCGTTCGAGCCAACCGGCGCCTTGCCGCGGATCAGCGTGCCCGTGACGATGATGTCCGAGTCCTTTTCTTTCGCCGGGGCATCCGAGGACTCCTGTGCCAACGCAAGGCATGGAATCAACGCTACGGCGGCCACGCTCGCACATGCAGCGCTACGGAATACACGTTTATAGGAATTCATCTTTGTTGCCTCCCTCTGCAAACTCACTAATCGACGGTCTTCCCGCCATCCAGTTCTAAATGATCTATTTCGATCAGATTCAATTTTTACCGATGCTGATCAGGTTGGAGCCGACCGGCGTTGCGCCACGGAGAATCGTTCCGGTCACGACAGTGTCGCGCTGAGCCGAAGCAACGGAAGACACGCTGGCGATATCGCCAACGCCATTTCGTTCGACCGCAGTAGTCTGAGGGTCTGTCTGGTCACTCCAGGCGATCTGAGCAGAAGTCAAAGCTGGAGTTAGCGCTACCAACGCAGTGCTGAGCAACACGCATTTCCGAATTGAACTCCCGAGCACTTTTATCCTCCCTAGGCGCAGCCTGAACCGACCGCATACTGCAAATGCGACAAGTTCTGATCACAAAATGGTCGCTGTTGGTTTTAGAGGGCTCATTCGCACTTCGCAACCCGTTTAATCATACAATATATTAAGTGTGACATTTACGCAACATTTTTATTGCGCAGTTGAATAGGATTGCCCCGTTCAGCCCCCAAAATGGGAACATTGGCGCGGTCGAAACGGCGCTGCGCATGGCAGAACATCTTGCAGACTTGGCCGGATCCCGGCTTAAGGCGCCGGGCGAATTCAGAACTCTAAATCTCGTCGCCGCCTGCCAGGCAAAGCATTGGCTAGCACCGCCGAGCCCCCTCGCATCGATTCTACAGTCGATTCGCCGTCACACCGCGCTAAGTGATCATGACTTCGGTATCCTCACGGGCCTGCTGCAACAGCTGCATGGAAACTTCATGAGCTTGGACCGGATTACCATCCGCAATGGCGGTAAGGAGATCGCGATGAAGCTTCATGGGATCTCGAGGCTGACGGCCGGAGGAAAACTTGAGCAATGTGGTCCAGCGAATGGCGGTCGAGATCGGCTTGGTCAGTGCGCGGAGAAAATCGTTCCTCGTCGCCTCCAAGATTACCGAATGAAATTTGCCGTCTGCCTCTCGGCCTGCTGCCTTTCGCAGGCCGTGGCGTTCCATATCGACAAGCGCGTCGCGCATTAAGCTTACCTGCTCATCGGTACGCCGGAGCGCAGCCAGGGCGGCGGCGGAAGGCTCGACGATGAGGCGCAATTCGAACAGGCTCTGCACGGCTGCCTTGGTTGGCTTGGCTGAGAACATCCAGCTTAGGACGTCAGGATCCAGCAGCGACCATTCTCGCCGGGGGTTCACGCGAGTACCCGCCTTTTTGCGACTTGACACAAGGCCTTTGCCGACAAGCGCCCGGATCGCCTCGCGATAGACCGTCCTAGAAACTCCGTGAAGTTCAACGGCCTCCGCTTCCGTCGGTAACGCGCTTCCCTCGGGCAGCTCGCCCGTTACAATCTCGATGCCAACCGAAATCGCGATCTGGTCGTGCATGGCCATGGCCGCGCCCGAACCGCTCACCTGCCGGACGGTTTCGACAAACACACCCTTTGCCGCCCTTTCGGATTCTCCCAGATGCTTCTTCTCCACATCACTTGTCCCTACAGAGTGTCCGCTCGCGGTTTCTTGCAGCGAACGCATTTCAGGTCAAAGCCGCTCTTCCGGCTCGGACAGCGCCGCTGTGACGTCCGCCGGTGCCGGACGCCAACCAAAAAGGCGACTCGTCATCCCAATGCCTGGATTCAGTCGATTGCCAGGATCTAGCTTTCGGTAGTGTGCTGCGAGATCAGGTTCCGCAGGATACAGGTGTCCCACATTGTGTTCCGCCGGGCACTTGGCGCCCCGGTTATCCAGCGCCGTCATCAGCGTATTTTTGATGGCAGACACATCCTGCCCTTTGCGGACCAGGTAGTCGCGGTGAAAAACGTGACAGAAGAAATGCCCATAGTAGGCGCTACTGACAACAGCGCCCGCCATTTCCGGCGGCAGCGCCTCGTGCCAGGCATCGTCATCGCGGCGCAAGGCGACGTCGAGCGCGATGAGCTCCTCGACCTTATCCCGATGCAATGCGGCATAGCGCACCGCGGCTCCCGCGACGGCAAAACGGTGACGAAATGCCGCTTCAGCCTCGTCCGGGCTGCATTCAAACCAATCGCCGGCCTGTTCGAACACTTCGTCCACGATCGCGCGCACCTCGCGCTCGCCAACTGCTGATATCTTGAGGATCAGGTGATGGTCGAAGCGTTGCCGGAATTGCCGCAACCGCGCCGGCAACTGGTCGGGAAAGATGCGCGAGACGATCTGGAGAACTCTATCCGACAAGTTAGCTGGCAAAAGCCGGAGCCGCTTTGCGAGATGATCTACCCTTGCTTTGAGCGCAAACAGCCTGGGCAGCCGCGGAGTTCCGAGCAACCTCAGCGCGATCGCTATGTCCTTGCCGTAACGGGCGGCCATGTCGAACGCTTCGCCGTGGACATACTCGGCCGAGATCGGCAGGACCGCGCATTCGCTCAGCATTTTCCGTCTCAGCCGGCTTAGGGCGCTGGGCTCGTTCGTGCCGATGTAGAACGTGACCGGCCGATCCTCGCGTGCAAAAGTATCCAGCCTGACCGCGAAGACGATCAGTTTGCCGGCACAGCCAGAAGCCTCATAGAGCCGCGCGGGGTCAGCGTTGAAGCGCGCCGGCGACGACGCATTGACGTCTCGGACCACGCGCTCATAGTCGCGGGCCGAAGCCGAGCGTGGGTCGCGAATGGTGCTCTCGGGAATTTCGCCGCGGTCAAGACGTGCAAGCACAGTTTCGGGGTCTTCGCCAAGCTCAATCCCCAGGTTGTTGCGGAGTTGCACCGCTCCATCCGCATCTGCTTGCGCGAACAGCGCGTACTCGGTGTATGCGGGCCCCCGCGAAACCAGCGCGCCCCCCGAACTGTTGCACACGCCGCCGACAACCGAAGCTCCGAGGCAGGACGAGCCTATCACCGAGTGCGGCTCGCGGCCGTGCGGTTCGAGCACTCGCTCCAACTGATGGAGCGTCGCACCGGCGAGGCAGACGACCTGCTCACCATTTCGCACCGGGATGATCGCTGAAATCCGGAGCGTGTTGATAACGACCGTTGGACGATCATACTCGCCGAAAGGCGTCGAACCTCCGGTCAGTCCAGTATTCGCCGCCTGCGCAATAACAATGTGGTCCGCTGCAATGCATGCCAAGACCACCCGCCAGAGCTCAACCAGTGAGCCTGGCCGCACCACGGCAGCCGCGGGACCTCCCCCTACTCGGTACCCCGACAGAAAGGCGCTGGTCTGTCTGGGGGAGGTCAAGACATTCCGCCGGCCGACGATAGCCCGCAGCCGGTCCACTAGATCGGTCGATGAACTCACGTCCTACGGCGCATCCCATGCGACCACAGTGTGCTGCTGGCTGCCCAATTTTTCGATACCGAGCTCAATTTTGTCGCCCTCGCGGAGGAAGCGTGGAGGGTTCATGCCCATGCCCACTCCCGGCGGCGTGCCCGTAGTGATAATGTCGCCCGCCTCGAGCACCATGAACTGGCTGATGTAGCTGACCAGCGTAGCGCAATCGAAGATCATCGTCCGCGTGTTGCCGGACTGCATCCGCTCGCCGTTGACGGTCAGCCACATGTCGAGCGATTGGACGTCACCGACTTCGTCCTTGGTCACCAGCCACGGGCCGACCGGGCCGAAAGTCTCGCAGCCTTTGCCCTTGTCCCACGTCCCCGAGCGCTCGTTCTGGAAATGGCGTTCGGACAGATCGTCGCACACGACGTAGCCAGCGACGTAATCGAACGCTTCGTCCTTACCGACGTAACGGAGCTTGCGTCCAATCACGATGCCAAGTTCGACTTCCCAATCCATCTTCAACGAACCGAGCGGCTTACGCACCTGGTCGTTTGGCCCCTGGATACAGGACACCGCTTTGGTGAACAGAATCGGCTCTGGCGGCACGGGCAGGTTCGATTCCGCGGCGTGGTCCGAATAGTTTAGGCCCACCGCGATGAAGTGACGCGTCCCCGCGACAGGCGGACCGAAACGTCCGGGCTGCTCCACCAACGGCAGTTGCGCCGGGTCAAGCCCGGCGAGTTCGGCCAACCGCTCCGTGGAAAGTGCGGCACCGGTGATGTCGTCGATCACCCCGCTGAGGTCGCGGACATAGCCATTGCCGTCCACCAGACCGGGCCGCTCGCTTCCTGCAGGACCAAAACGCACCAATTTCATGATCAGACTCCAGATTTAGTAAGTCGTTCGGCCGCCCGAGATATCGAACGTCGCCGCCGTTGAAAAACTGCATTCTTCGCTGAGCAGCCAGCAGATCATCGCCGTCACGTCTTCTACCTCACCAAGCCGACCCATGGGAATTTTCGCCACCATATAGTCGATCTGACTTTGCGGCATCTGGTCGAGCAGCGGGGTCCGGAAAACCGCCGGCGTTACTGCGTTGACCAGCACGCCGGTCGTGGCGAGTTCCTTGCCCAGCGATTTCGTCAGACCGATGACACCCGCTTTCGCCGCCGAGTAAGCGGATAGATTGGGATTTCCCTCCTTGCCCGCGACGGAGGCCACGTTGACGATCCGGCCATAGCCGCCTCGCAGCATCTGCGGCACTACGGCGCGGCAACAATGGAACGTTCCGTTCAGGTGGATATCGACGATCTTGTGGAACGCGTCGACGGGGTAGTCAATCATCGGTGTCGTCGGGCCGGTAACGCCCGCCGAGTTTAGCAGCAAATCGATTCTTCCCAGCGCGGCTACCGTTTCTGCGGCAGCTTTCCAAATCGACTCGGCATCCGTAACGTCTGCAAGGATCGCCAGCGCGGCGCCCGTTTCATCACGCGCTGCTGAGAGCGCCGCCGGGTTCAGATCCCAGATCGCGACGCGGCCGCCCTCCGCAACGATCCGCGCAGCAACCGCTTTGCCCGCGCCCGAAGCACCGCCGGTAACGACAGCCACACGGCCGGAAAATCGATTTTCGAACATGCAAAATCCCATTGCACCCAACCCACCGGTGCTGTTATTTTGTATTATAATATGTAAGTCAGGGTTTGACTAGGGCAACCGGGCGGGTCCGGCGAGTTTGTGGGTGGGCCACCGGCCAAAATCAAAATGGGAGCAGGGCTTTGTATCGTCGATCCGCGTTCTCCGCCGTTGCCTGATCGACGTGATCGGCATCGGAGCGTCACCTTGGGATGGCACAGCGCCTGAAGCCTTGCGAAGCGCCATCGATACTTGGCTGTCGCGCCCGATTGCGTTGATTTTGCCGGAGCGAGACGGGAAATGAAGTTGGTACTGCGCAAATTCTGGGCTGGCCTGAAATTCATCGGCCGCTGGTTGGGGCCTGCGTTTATCGCGCTTGCCCTGTGGTTTTTCATTCTTCCGATGGGGCCATGGGATGGGCCGAGCACGCCCGCCCTCATCGGCGGCGTTCTGACCGGGATAGCCTGCCTGTTCTTGCGCGCGCCAGAGCGGCAAAGGCGGCGCAAGGTGCTGGCGGGTGCCGCAGTGATGGCGCTCGCCTATTATGCTTATGGTGAATGGGAAATCCGTCAGGGCTATCACACCGAGACAGTGCGTTTCGACAATCAAGGAGTCCATTTGGTCGGCACGCTCTATCTACCGGAGAAGACAGGCAAAAATCCCGGAATGATCATTTTGAGTGGATCGGCAGCAACGGGCCGCAGCCTCAACCGAAGCAATGCCGTTCCCTTCGTGCGCAAGGGCATTGCTGTGCTGGTTTATGACCGGCGCGGAATTGGCGATTCCTCCGGGAACCGCAATGCGATCAACTTCACAGCCCCGCCGCGCGATATGGAGCCGGGAGCCGGTGATGCCGCAGCAGCGCTGGAATATCTGCGTAGCCGCCCTGATATGCGCCCCGAATCAATCGGCTTTATGGGTATAAGCGAAGGCGGATGGATCGCGCCACGTGCTGCTGCAATCAGCGGGCATGCCGCCTTTTTGCTTAACATATCTGCTTCGCCTGCGACGTTTTATTCGATAGTGTTACACCAAGGCGGATATGCCAGTCTGGAGCTGTTTAAGCGCAAAAGTCAGAAAGACTTCGATCCGATGACCAGCCTGCGCGCGCTCGATGTTCCAAGCCTGTGGGTACAAGCTGGTGAGGACACGCTGGTCCCAAATGATGCCGCTATTGCCTTGCTGCAAAGTCTGCAACGGCAAGGCAAGCCAGTCGAATACCGGGTTATCCCCGGCGCGTGGCATGGCCTCTTCGTTGCTCCGGTGAAGCCGGTATGGGAGACCATCGATCCATGGATGGCACGGGTTACGGAGGAGAAACGTCGCTGATTCTGCCGCTTGGTCAGTTGTGCGGCAGCTTGCGCTCCGTTTCAGCTAACTCTGGACAGTCTGCAATTGGCCCAATTGCTGCCGAAGCCATTGTCGTGACTGAGCGCCCGCAATGCCGCCGGGAGCCGATGCCTTGTCGACCGGTACCAAGTGTCAGGTTTTAACCACGAGCGAAACCGCTTGAACATCGAGAGCAACAGATGAAGCACGCATTGAAGATCATTTCCGCCGGAAGCGCCGCTTTGGTCTTCGCGCTGGCCCAAGTCGTTCACGGTGCTGTCCCCGTGTTGCCCGATACGATACTTTATGGCGCCGCCTATTACGACGAATACGCTCCTGTCGACCGCGTCGAACAGGACGCAGCGCTAATGGAGGCCGCTGGCATCAATGTCGTCCGCATTGCCGAATCCACCTGGGGCACTCTCGAGCCGCAGCCCGGGGTCTTCGACTTCACCCACATCGACCGAACGCTAGCTGCAATGCACCGTCATGGCATCAAGGTTATCGTCGGCACTCCGACGTACGCAGTGCCCACATGGCTGGCGCGCGAGCACCCGAACGTACTGCTCAAACCGGGCGCGTTCGGGCCGCGACAGAACATGGATATCACCGATCCCGACTATCGCGCCGCCGCCGAACGCGTGATCGTGGCTCTGGTCGATCACGTGAAGAACCATCCGGCGGTGATCGGCTACCAGCTGGACAACGAGACCAAGCACTACGGGACAAACGGACCGCGCGTGCAGGCCGGTTTCGTCGATGCGACACGGCGCAGGTTCCCCAGCCTCGATGCGCTCAACAAGGCCTGGGGGCTCGACTACTGGAGCAACCGGATCAACCGTTGGGAGGATTTTCCCTCGGTCAATGGATCGATAAACGCCAGCATGTCGAACGCATTCGCGGCATATCAGCGAAGCTTGGTCACCGACTTCCTGGCCTGGCAAGCCGCGCTGGTACGCCTGCACGCGCGCAGCGGCCAGTTCGTGACCCAGAACTTCGATTACGACTGGCGAGGTTACTTGTTCGGCATTCAGCCGGCTGTCGACCATTGGGAAGCAGGTCGCGTACTCGACGTCTCGGGTGTCGACATCTATCATCCCACCCAGGACAAACTCACGGGGGCGGAAATCGCATTTGGCGGCGACGTCAGCCGCTCGGTCCGGGACGGTCAGAACTATTTCGTGATCGAGACCCAAGCCCAGGGGATGCCGGATTGGACACCTTACCCGGGGCAACTGCGCTTGCAGGCGTTCAGCCACCTGGCATCTGGAGCTGACATGTTGATGTACTGGCACTGGGCCACGACCGCGAATGGGATCGAAACCAATTGGCGAGGCGTGCTCTCGCAGGACTATCAACCCAATGCCGCATATCAAGATGTGAAAGGCATTGGGGCCGACCTGAAGCGCCTCGGCCCCGAACTCGCCCATATGCAAAAGCGTAACCAGGTTGCGGTCTACGTCAGCGACGCAGCGCTGACGGCGTTCGATTCCTTCAAGATCGAATCCCAAGGCAAGGACATCGCCTACAACGACGTGTTGCGCGGATTCTACGACGCACTTTATCGCCAGAATATCGAAGTGGATTTCCTCTCGCCGTCTTCGAAGACGTCGCTCGACCGCTACAAGCTCATTATCGTCCCAGCCCTTTATTCGGCGAGCGATGCCGAGATCGACCGGCTGAACGCCTACGCCAGGGCGGGCGGGCACCTGCTCTACACTTTCAAGAGCGGCTTCTCCGACGAGAACACCAAGGTTCGCTACGCCACTCAGCCTGGCCGGATTGCCGAAGCGGCAGGGGTGAAATACCAGCAGTACACCAAGCCCGAAGGCGTCAGCCTCAAAGGTGATCCATACGCCGTCGGCGAAGCCGGGAACACCGCGCGCTGGTGGATGGAGTTTCTCGAGCCCACTACCGCAACCGTACTCGCCAGTTACCAGCACCCATCGTGGCCGCAATCCGCCGCAGTCACGAGGAACCGCTGGGGCAAGGGAGAAGTCCAGTACGTCGGCTTCATGCCGAGTGACGCGCTAGCCGAGAAAATACTCGCCGATGCCGCGACGCACGCCGGGGTCACCGACATCCCTGCCGCCCGCTTCCCGATCATCGTGCGCAGCGGGGTGCTGAAAGATGGCCGACTCGTCCGCTATGTGTTGAATTATTCAGTCACCCCCGCGACCGTGCCAGCAGGAATAGCGGGGATTGACCTGCTGACTGGACAAACGGTCACGACTGGCCAAAGACTTGCTCTCGATCCATGGGGCGTGGCAATCGTCGCGCAAAGCCGCACTTCTTCACGTACGAAGATCGGCCGGCAGCCCTAACGGGCCAGACTACTAGTCAATTCGCGCTGTTGCGATCCGCCTCGCTCAGAAGCGGTTCACCAAATTCTCGCACCACTCCTGCCGCCCCGATTTGGCCTCGGGCGCGCGGTTGGACTGGATGGCGTGGTCTGCGACTGTGACCAGTGTCGCATCGCTCGCGTGGATCGCCTTGCCAAGCTCGCCTTGCCAACCAGCATAGCGCTCCTTGCGGAATGCATCGAGCTGGCCATCGGCGATGATCGCTTCTGCCCTCAGCAGCGCGCGGGCGACAGTGTCGATGCCGCCGATGTGGCCGTGGAATAGGTCTGCCGCGTCGATACTCTGGCGACGCACCTTGGCATCGAAGTTGAAGCCGCCGGTGGTGAAGCCGCCCGCGCGGATGATCTCGATCATGGCGAGTGTCAGTTCCTCGACCGAGTTGGGAAACTGATCTGTATCCCAGCCGTTCTGCGGATCGCCGCGATTGGCATCGATTGAACCAAACACGCCGAGCGCGCGGGCCATGGCGATCTCGTGCTCGAAGGTGTGGCCTGAGAGCGTGGCGTGGTTGGCCTCGATGTTGACCTTGACCTCGCCTTCCAGCCCGAACCGCTTGAGGAAGGCATAGACCGTCTGGGTGTCGAAATCGTACTGGTGCTTGGTGGGCTCGTGCGGCTTGGGTTCGATCAGGATCGCGCCCTTGAAACCGATCCGGTGCTTGTGATCGACAACGAGGGAGAGGAACCGCCCGAAGTTCTCTTGCTCCACGCCGATCTCGGTGTTGAGCAGGGTGTCATAGCCCTCGCGCCCGCCCCACAGCACATAGTTGGCCCCGCCCAGCCGGTGCGTCGCCTCGAGGCAATCGCGCACCTGCATCGCCGCCCACGCGTAAACCTCCGGATCCGGATTGGTCGCCGCGCCCGCCATATAGCGCGGGTGGCTGAACAGGTTGGCAGTGCCCCACAGCAGCTTGCGGCCATGTTGCGCCTGCAGGGCCTCCAGATGGTCGACCGCTTCGGCAAAGCTGGCGCGGAAGCTGGACGCATCCTCGGCTTCGGCCATGACATCGACGTCGTGGAAGCAATAGAACGGCACATCGAGCTTTTCGACAAAGCTGAGCGCCGCAGCACGCTTGGCCCGGGCGTTGACCGCGTCATTGGCCCCGGCATGCCACGGGCGGCTGAACGTGCCCGCGCCGAACACATCGCTGCCCGGCCAGCAGAACGTGTGCCAGAAGCACACCGCAAAGCGCAGCTGCTCTTCCATGCGCTTGCCCATGACCATGCGGTCCTTGTCATACCAGCGATAGGCCAGGTCGCTGGCGCTGTCCGGGCCTTCGTAGCGCACGGTGTCGAACGGGGCGAAATAGTCGTCGGTCATCGGGTCACCTTATGCGAGAGATTTGAGCGCGGGGTAGGCGCTGCGGAATTTGGCCAGATTTGGCGCCAGCCGTTCGGCCAGCATCGGGTCGGGTTCGATTACCTGGGCTATCGGAGGACGGGAGCAGACTTCCGCCGCGCCAGCCCCCGTCGTCGCCATCTGGGCAAGCCGGGCCGCGCCGAGCGCTGGTCCCACCTCGCCGCCATCAAGATAGACCAGCCGCACATCCAGCGCGGCGGCGATGATCGTGCCCCAATAGCGCGAACGCGCGCCGCCGCCGATCACCGAAAGTTCATCGATGGCAGTGCCCGCCGCTCGCAAGGCGGCGATCCCATCGGCCAGCGCAAAGGCGACGCCCTCAAGCACGGCAGCCGCAATCCGCCCCGCGTCGGTCTCGTTGCCCAGACCCAGCAGCGCGCCGCGAATGTGCGGATCATTGTGCGGCGTGCGTTCGCCAGACAGATAGGGCAGGAACAGCTCATCGCCCATCCCTGCCCCAGCACCTTCAGCGCGGGCAAACAGGTCTGCCGGGCCGCTGGCACCGGTCAGCCGGGCCGCCCAGTCGATGCAGCTTGCCGCAGAGAGATGCACCGACATCTGGTGCCACAGGCCGGGTAGGCAATGGCAGAAGGCGTGGATTGCACCGGCTGGATTGGGGCGGAACTGCGAGGTTGCGGCGAAAATCACGCCCGAGGTGCCGAGCGAGAGCAGCGCATCGCCATCATTGACCACGCCGACACCCGCCGCACCTGCCGCATTGTCGCCGCCGCCTGCCGCAACCGGAAGCCGGACCATGCCCCAACGCGCGGCGACCTCCGCGCGGAGCGATCCGGTGACCTGGCAGCCTTCATGGAGGGACGGCATCTGCGCATGGACCAGGCCCGTCGCGGCGAGCATCGCCTCGCTCCAGTCGCGCAAGCCGACATCGAGCCACAGCGTTCCTGAGGCGTCGGAAAGGTCCGAGGCCTTGTCCCCGGTCATGCATAGGCGGACATAATCCTTGGGCAGCAACACCTTGTGGATCTGCTCGTAGATCACCGGCTCGTGGTGCTTGACCCACAGCAGCTTGGACGCGGTGAACCCTGGCATAGCAAGGTTGCCGGTGATCTGCCGGCTGCGCGGCTCGTTCGCTTCGAGCTCGGCACACTCGGTGAATGAGCGGCCATCGTTCCACAGGATGGCATTGCGCAAGGGCCGGTCGTCAGCCCCGAGCAAGGTTGCGCCGTGCATCTGGCCGGAAAGTCCGATTCCTTGGACACTCCGCCGCAGTGAGGGATCCAGCGCGAGCACCGCCTGCTCGGTCGCCGTCCACCAGCTTTCCGGATCTTGTTCGGACCACAGCGCGTGGGGGCGAGTGACCGTGAGAGGTGCCGTCGCCTGCGCGGCAACCGTGCCCGCCTCGGACACGATGACCGTTTTGACGCCCGATGTGCCGACATCGATACCAAGGAACATGCGCGATCTCTCCCACGACCTAGGTAGCGCTATCACACGCTGACTGACAAGGGCCTATTTGCTTGCCACGAACGTGCCCTGCGCCGCGCCGGGCTGCCCCTGGATGAAGGGTTGATCGTCGCCGGAGACTTAACATATCGGTCAGGACTGCCGGCGGCGGAAACGCTGCTCGGAATGGCCGACCGGCCGACGGCGATCTTCGCCAGTAACGACGATATGGCTGCGGCTGCGGTTGCGGTGGCGCACCGCCGCCGCCTCGACGTGCCCGGCGACATCAGCATTTGCGGCTTCGACGCCACGGCGATGGCGACAACCATTTGGCCGGAACTCACCACGATCCGCCAGCCGATTGCGCGCAAGGCGGAATTCGCGGTCGCGCTCCTCAGCAGGGCGGCGCACTCGCAAGGCAGCGCTATTCAGCCCGCCCATTCCAACTTCGGGTTCGAGCTGATCATCCGCGCATCTTCAGGGCCCCCAGTTCCCGGAGATTGACTTCGCCCCTCGGTATGATAGCGCTCACAAATAGCGCAGGAGAGACCGGATGCCAGTGGCAAAGAGCTATAATGCTGGCTTTATTGGCCTGATCGTTGCCGTTGCGACGATCGGCGGATTCATGTTCGGGTACGATTCTGGAGCGATCAACGGCACCCAGGACGGACTCCGGCACACCTTCGGCCTTAGCGACGGCGAGCTTGGGCTGACTGTCAGTGCCCTGCTTCCAGGCTGCGCCATCGGTGCCTTCCTGGCCGGCCGCTTCGCCGATATCTACGGCCGCCGCGGGGTCATGATGGCCGCTGCGCTGGTGTTTCTCATCAGCGCCCTGGCTTCAGGAGCAGCTCCCTCAGCGCTCATATTAGCAATCGCCCGGTTCTTTGCTGGCGCTGCGGTTGGCGCGGCAAGCGTGCTGTCGCCGGTCTACATCAGCGAAGTGACCCCGGCACACATCCGCGGACGCCTGTCGAGCGTCCAGCAGGTCATGATCATCTCGGGGCTGACCGGCGCGTTTCTGGCCAACTACTACCTCGCGGGCGCCGCCGGCTCATCCCTCGGGAAATTCTGGGGCGGGTACGCTGCTTGGCGCTGGATGTTCTGGGTTCAAGCCGCCCCCGCCGTGCTGTTCCTGGTCACTCTGATGTTGATCCCGGAGAGCCCCAGGTTCCTCGTCGCGAAAGGCCGGTTGGCGGAAGCCGGCGCTGTGCTCGACCGCCTGTTCGGCCCGGGCTCGGCGGAAGCTAAAGTACCCGAGATCCGAGCTTCGCTCGTGCGCGACCACGCGCCGAGCCTTGCCGACATTCGCAATTCTGGGGGCGGTTGGCGGCCAATCGTATGGGTGGGCATCGGACTGGCGGTGTTCCAGCAGCTCGTTGGTATCAACGTGGTGTTCTATTATGGGGCAGTGCTCTGGCAGGCCGTCGGGTTCAGCGAGGCCGATGCGCTGAAGATAAATATTCTCAGCGGCGCGCTGTCTATCCTCGCCTGTCTGTTGTCGATCTCGCTCATCGACAAGCTCGGCCGCCGGCCGCTGCTGCTGATCGGCTCGCTGGGCATGACGGTGACGCTAGGCATCCTGGCCTGGGCCTTTGCGCAGGCAACTATGGTTGGCAGTCACGTGAGCCTGCCCCCGGGCATCGGCACGACCGCCCTGGTCGCGGCAAACGTCTATGTGGTGTTCTTCAACCTGAGCTGGGGCCCGGTCATGTGGGTCATGCTCGGCGAGATGTTCCCCAACCAGATGCGCGGCTCGGCGCTGGCGATCGCTGGCGCGGCGCAGTGGCTGGCGAACTTCGCGGTGAGCTCAAGTTTCCCGTGGATGGCGAAGAACATCGGCCTGCCGGTGACCTATGCCGCCTATACCGTGTTCGCGCTGCTCTCGTTTATCTTCGTGATCCGTGCGGTCCACGAAACGAAGGGCCGTGAGCTCGAGGACATGGTCGGCTGATGAACCGCCGGTTCGCACGGCCGCGTCACACCCACGCCCAATGTTGAATCTGGCCGCCGGAGACTATCGGCTGGTTGTCGATCCTTGCCGCGGTGGCTCGATACTCCGGTTCGACTGGCGCGGCGAAGCGCTCATGCGGCCGGCGTGCGGCGGGTCGATTTTTGACGTGGCGTGCTTTCCCTTGGTCCCCTTTTCCAACCGCATTGCTTACGGCCGCTTCACTGAAAGCGACCGCGAAGTGCGGATACGGCCCAACTTTCCCGGTTCCGACCATCTCCATCCACTTCACGGGTTTGGCTGGCTGTCTCCCTGGGCAACAGTAGCAGCCAAGAACCATTCGGCCGTCATCGAGCACATCTATCTGGGGGAGGAATGGCCCTGGAGATACCGAGCCGAACAGACTTTCGAGCTGACCAATGCCGGGTTGCAAATCAGCCTTGCGCTGACGAACCTGGACCATACGCCAATGCCCGCCGGCGTCGGCTTTCACCCTTATTTCCCGCGCAACGAAGGAACCCGCTACACCGGCCTGCATCGTGGCGAATGGCGAAACGACGCAGACTGCCTACCCCTCTCTTTGACCGAAAGAGCAGAGCCCCGGGATTGGTGGGAGGGCGGACCGGTCGCCGCGCGATACGTTGACACCGTGTACACCGGGCGATCCGGAGCGTTGTCCATCCAATGGCCCGATCGCGATCTGGAACTCGACGTGTCTCCGTCCGACAACTTGCCGTTCACCGTGGTATTTACGCCGGCCTCGGAAACGTTCTTCTGCGTCGAACCGGTGAGCCACATGTCGGACGCGGTGAATCGAAATGACGCTGCATCCGGCATTGTCCGGTTAAAGCACGGAGCGACGATGACGGCTTACGTGAGATTTGTGGCGAGAAGATTATGAAACTGATGAGCAGCTGGGGAGCGATCATGCTGTTGCACCTGCGGCTCAAAAGACTCCGCCGCTTCTGTCTGACGCAGTCGGAACCGAGATAGCAATCACACAGGCGATGAGGCATACAGATCGTGTTTGGCGAACTTCTGTCCGCGACATCCACGCGCTTGAGCGAGATCTGACCCCCGCTTGGATCCACTGAAGCCACGGCTAGGAGGCTACAATTGATCGATGAGGAACGCATGGTGCAACTGGAGCGCAAAATCCAAGGCCTGCAGGACCGGCAGGATATCCTTGACTGTATTGTTCGCGAAGCGCGCGGACGTGATCGCCAGGATGTCGAGCTTACGCTTAGCGCCTACTGGGACGATGCGTTAGACGAGCATGGCGATAGAATAAGCCCGGCTAAGGGCTACCCCGCTCAGGCAAATGCATCTCACGCGAAGTTCTTTGCCGCTACCAACCACAACTTGGCCAACCACACTTGCGAGATTGACGGCGATCTAGCCCATTGCGAGACTTACGTTATCGGTGCGTTGCTGCTGCGAGACATGAAATCCAATCTGCAACTTATTGGTCGCTACCTGGATCGTCTCGAACGACGCAACGGCGAATGGCGAATTGTCGCGCGACGGACCATCGTGGACAGTGCGCTTCAGGGCGATGGCTCTTACATGCTGTCGCGCGCGGTGATAGGATTCCCCAAGGGCCTTTGGGGCAAAGACGATCCCTCCTACCAACGGCCGCTGAACCTCGAAGCTGCCGTCTTGCGGTGGTGAACTGACGCACCTTCGAAAGCACTATTCTCGTTTGCCCAAGGCCGAGCTAACATCCCGCTGTGTTTGACCAGTTCAGCCTTCACATTCGTTCCCGTCAGTTGCGGCTTGGGGTGAGGTCCATGATCGCGCCTTCACGCTATTGGCGCTTGCCGCACCGCAAGCAGCGTCAGCCTCCGGACGAGACCAATCTGCGCCTCATGTGTGGTCTGAGCCCTGCATTTTCGTCCAGATTTGAAAAAGGTCCGGCCCACCAGGGAAGTCGGACGTATGTGACAAACCCGCACGCTGCTCTGCTCAGGTTGCCAGCCGGCAAGGGATTGGAGTCGCGGCGCTCGTCGCACCAACCGGTCAAGCCAATTGCGGCCTGGTCGATGCAAACTTGCCGTCAATGAACTCCACGATCCGGTGCAAGGCTTTGCGCGCTTCGGGTAGCATTGCGAAGAGCATCCAGTCATGCGGCATGTCGTGCCACACCTCACATTCGCATTCGCCGCCCTGCGCCCGGATCCTGGCGGCGACGCGTAGCGAGTCGTCGAGCAGGATTTCAGTGCTTCCCACCTGAAACAGCATTGGCGGCAAGCCGGAAAGATCGGCGAACAGCGGCGATGCGATTGGATCGTTCTGGGCGACGTCACCAAGATAGGCCTGCGCGATAAAGTTGCGCTCGTCGCTGGGAAGGCTTGGGTCGGCCCAGCTGTTTCCCCGCCTCGATTGGCCACTATAGGTGAGGTCCGTGACCGGCGACAGCAATACGGCGGCGACTGGCAGTGGCAATCCTTCGTCGCGGATGCGCAGCAAAGACGAAAGCGTCATCCCGCCTCCGGCCGAATCGCCGATGAGAACAATGGAACTTGCTGACGTGCCCGTCTTTAGCAGGTAGCGGTAAGCCTCGACGCAATCGTCGAGGCCGACGGGAAACTTGTATTCCGGGGCGAGACGGTAATGGACCAACACCACCCGGGCATGCGCAGTGCGGGCAAGACGCGCCGCCATCAACCGGTGTGCCTGGGTTGGAGCCATCATGAAGCCACCGCCTGGAAAGAACAGGATCGTTCGCGAAACGGACGCACCCTTGATCGCCATGACCTCGGCAAAGGTGTTGTCGAGCTCCATCCTGATAACATCGACATCGTCCGCGAGCGCGGGAATGAAGCGATCAATGGCACTTCGGGGAATCTCGATATTTTTCTGCGGAATTTCGAATTCGTCGGCGGAGCCGGCTATCCGCTTTACCGTGGCTCGCAGCGCGAGGTTGACGAGATGCGCCTGCCAGCTTGAGGCAGTCCGGTCGGGCCGGTGCGAAACATCGAATTTCCGGAACTTCGTATCGAGCGCAGAGGCGAAGGGCGAGACTGCCTCTCGAACCGTTTCGTGCATCGTGTCGAAAACCTGGTAAGACATGGCATTTGTCTCGTCGAAAGATGATCGCGACCAGTTGAGCGCATTGCTGCAGAATTGGGACGGGCTTCGCGAACCGACAAGCGCGCTGGCACCTTCCAGATTCGCCTTGAAGACCCTCATCCAAGCGAAACGCAGAGCTGCGACCGTCGACCTTGAACCGCTCACCACTGCTGCCGCGCTGTCGACAAACGCCGCAGCTGACACATTCGCGTAACGCGCGGCGGGCGTGCCAATCTCGCGCACCTGGTTGATATAGATATCGAACAGGGTCTGGAAGCCCTCTTCAATCTCCGCTCCGAACAGCGGATCGCCCAAAGCCGAGTCCGACTGTTCGATCTGCCGCCAGTCCGCCTTGTCGAGCTTTTCTTCGGCGATGTTGAAAAGCTGCAATTCCTCGAATTGGAAATGCTTCAGCAGCGTGTCCCCATAGTGGTGAAGGCGCCGCACCAGTGCTATCCCTCCGGCGTGAGGTCTTTCGAGCAAGTGCACGAGCATCGCCAGAATGTCCGTACCTTCCTGCCTCAACCTAGCGTGATCCTTGTCGGTCTCCTCGACTCTGCGCCGCACCGACGCATCCCGTTTCCCGAGCATCTCGATCAGGAAATCTTCGCGGGCATGATGCTGGTTATCGATAAAATTGACCATGTAACGAAAGACACCGTGGGCCATCTCGATGTCGAGTGGGCTGAGCCTGGCCACACCTTCAAGTTGTTCGGTAAGCAGGCGGATGAGCCGGGAGGCACGCAGATGATCATTGCGAAGCGCTACGACGGGATGCGGCTGTGCCGCGACTGATGACGTCATGATAACTCCCTGTTTGTCGGATAGGTCAGGGCCGAACAGAATGGATGTCAAGTCTGAACATCCGATTTAGCAGGTAGATTTGCCGAATATTGTCCATTTGTAACGTGGCGAGGCGGAACCGACCCGTCAAAAAAACCGCGTGGTTGGCGCAAATGAAGGCACGGGCAAGGAGGCAACGATGACTGATGCGGTCGAAAAGGTCGTTCGGGTCGAGCGTGACGGCCATGCGATGATCGTGACACTCAATCGCCCCGAAGCGCGAAATGCGTGCAATCTTTCGGTCTGGCTCGGGGTCGGCGAGGCGATCGTGAAAGCCGATGCTGATCCGCAGGTTCGCGTGGTGGTCGTCACCGGTGCGGGCGACAAGTCGTTTTTTGCCGGGGCCGACAGTGGAAGGCACGCTGACAGCGCGCCACTCCGGAAACAATTCTGCGCAGGAAGTTCGATCCACCCAAGCCATCATGCGATTTCGCGCCCCGACAAGCATGCCGCCGTTATGGGAAACAGCGGCAAGGCGCTGACTTGCACCGCGCGTGAGCGGCGCAGCAACCAAGGCGCACAGCTTTTCCGGTCGCGCGGGTTGAAAGCGGGCGATTCGATTTGCGCGATGCTTGAGAGTGACACGGCATACTTCCAACTCTGCTGGGGCCGCCCAGCGCGCAGATTTCTACATCTCGCCCATCGCCACGAAGCTTACCGCCGAGGAAGCCGCCTACATCGTCGCAGATTCGGTAAGAAAGCTGATCGTCATGTCGGGAGCGATTGAAGCTGCCGACGAACTCGTGAGTCGGCGAGCCGAACCAATGCCCGGTCGCGACACCGTGCTGTCCACCGGCAATCTCGACGGCGTGCCCGACGCCGAGATGGGCGAAGCGGTGAAGGCTGTCGTCCAGCCGATCGACTGGGCCGATGCCAGTCCCGAGTTCGAAGCCGAACTGGTCGCGTGGTGCCGCGAACGGCTCAGCCACGTCAATTTTGTTCGCGCAGCGTCGATTTCGACCCTGTATTGGCGCGCCGCGTTACCGGCAAGCCTTACAAACGCGTTGCCCATCCCGACTGGCAGAGCAGCGAAATGCGAATCGCCGTATAGTTACGGCAAAATTATTCGCCGTCGGAGCGACCCGAGCGCTTCCAGCAGCCGGACTTGATATGGGCCCGGCTGCTGGACTTCTACGTTGATCAGAACTCAGGCCGCCTTGCGGAAGAGTTCAAGGTTCGCCTTAAGGCGATCCGTAACCATCGGGGCGACCTTGCCGCCGACGAGTTCACGCAGGCTGGCAACGTTCTTGGAAGCCACAGCGGAAATCGCTTCGATGTTGCGGGCGGTCTGTTCGCCCTGGAGGCGCACGAAAGCGGGGACCGACTTGACGCCCTTGATCGCCTTGAAATCGTCCTTGAGGACAACAACGGCGTTGCGACTGTCGGCAACATATACGGTACCGATTTCCTTAAGGCCTGCAGCAAGCGTCTTGCTCGAAGCAACGGCGACCAGTGCGTTGGCCTTGGCGACTTCGCCGGCCTTCTTGGCCTGGACTTGCACTTCGGCCAGCTTCACGCGGATGTTGTTGACCGGATTGCTCTTCGTCGTGGTTTTCTTAGTGCTCATGGTTTTGCTCCTTGGTTTTCGTTGTGTTTCAAAAGTCCTGGCTTTTCCGGCGGCGTGAAGTGCACGGCCACCGTCAATGCTGCAGTGCAACATAATCAGCTTTCACGCGATTGCAAGAAAAATGCTGCATTGCAGCATAAATCAGTGCGTTCCCTCCCAGATCTTGGAAAATATTGTTCTCTTTCAATGTGGTGGATCTGAGAAGGCGCGTCATCGTCCCAGCCGATGCTGACCCATCGAGCCTTGCGAGCGGCATTTCGGAGCGCGCAGAACTGGAAATCCTCGGCGATTCGGGGTAAGTCCGGTTTCGCCAGGAAGGGCCGCATCTTGCTGGACATCCGATGGTGTGTCCAACATCCGAGTTGTCTAATGTCCTTTCTTCGCGTAATCCGTCTGGGCAGTGCGGAGACTGGAATGACACGTTCGCTCAATGGCAGGGTTGCGGTCGTCACCGGTGCCGGTTCGGGAATCGGCAGGGCGGTCGCGCAGCGTCTCGCCGAGGACACCGCGAAAATCGCGGTGTGGGACATCAACTTGGCCGGGGCTGAGGAAACCGCAACGATGATCCGCGATCAGGGCGGGACCGCTTTGGCGCAGGAAGTTGATTGCTCTGATAAGCAGGCAATTGCAGCTGCCGCCGAGACCGTGCGCGCGCAACTCGGCAAAGCGGCGATCCTGGTGAACAATGCAGGTATCGGACCGTTCTCAGGTTTCCTCAATACGGATGACGAGCTGTTCGACCGGGTCGTCCGTGTGAATCTGCGTGGCCCCTGGCTGGTGACAAGGGAATTCCTGCCGGACATGCTGGCTGCCGGCTGGGGGCGGGTGATCAATATAACGTCGTCTTCGGTGCAGTCCGGATCGCCCGCGCAGAGCGCCTATGTCTCCTCCAAAGGCGGGCTGATGGGCATGACCAAGGCGCTCGCTCTCGAATACGCTGCGAGCGGGGTGACCTTCAACATGATCCCCCCGGGTGCGATCGATACGCCGATGATGCGCAAGGAAGTGCCGATCGACATGGAAAAATATGCCGCAAGGCTGCCGATGAAGCGGCTGGGCGTGCCCGAGGATATTGCTGCTGCCGCAGCCTATCTGGCAGCGGAAGAGGCCGGATACATCACCGGCCAGACGATCAGCGCCAACGGCGGTCGCTATATGGGGTCGCACTGACCGTCTGGAGCAATATGGGCTGGTCTGACGAACTCAGCCTGTCCGCCGTCCCGACAGCTTCATCGAACCGAACATTCCCGCTTCGACCATCCCATTTAGCACGTCACCGTCAACCACCGCGTCGCATTCGACATTCATGCGCATCGGCTTGCTGATGGCCATTTTGCAGCTGAGCCCGTCGCCGTAAATCTCGCCGTTCTCGATGGCGACCGAACCCATCAAGTCGTTGGTCAGACTGCCGGTGAAGCTATCCCCGCCTTCCGATGGAATGATGATCAGTGTGCCTTCCTTCTCCCCCATCGGGGTTTTGAGAACGCATGTATAAGTGCCGCCGACTGACATCGCTTTTTCCTTTCCATCCGGTTCTAACTGGCAGCCAGCAAATCCTCGGCGAACTTGCGCTGGTGTTCCTCGGGCTTAAGACCGCACGCGTTGAAGATCCAGGCCAGCATAGCATAGGTTCCCATGAAGAAAATCAGCTCGAGCAGCTGCTTCTCCTCCAATACGGACGCGAGCCCGTTCCATGTCGCGTCCGCGATGTGGCCGGTTTCTTTCAATTGATCGACCGCGCGGATCGCGTGCGCTTGCAGTTCGGTCCATATGGGATCCTCCGCCCCGCGCTTGACCGCCTCGATATGCGCGCGCGTCAGCAAGCTCTCGGTCTCATCGACCTGAATCTCGCCGCGCTTGTAGGCTTCGATGCGCTCGGCATCAATTTTCCCCGATGTCAGGCTGAGTTCGACATGCTGGGCCCATTCGTAAGGTGAACGATACAGCCAGCCAATCCGCAAAATCACGATCTCGCGCAGGGCGGCATCGACTTTCGAGGTCATCAGCAGGCGTCCGCTGTATTTGAAGAACGACGTCCCCAGCTTTGGATGCCGCGCCAGCGTCAGGAAGACGTTCGATTTCGAGCCCGCTTCGTAGGCGTCGGGCCCTTCGAACAGCGTGAACATGGTCCGCGCCTCGTCCGTCCATTCTTCCCGAGGAAGCGGCGGCATCCGGGATTCGATAGTCATCGGTCAAACTCCCCCTAGTGTCCTGAATCTGAAGTTCGCTACCTTAGACTCAATTTTGCGCGATTGCCATTTCCTGCGAAGGAGAAGGCCGATGGGCAAGTTGCGTTTGGCGATAGTGGAGTTGGCTGCGGAGGTTAGCGCGGAGTTGGAGTCGTTTGCGAGCCGGCGCAAGACGGCACAAGCCCTGGCGTTGCGCGCACGGATCGAGGCGGTGATCGTCCAGACGCTGGAAAGCCTGCCCGATGATGCCACGCACTGGAGCTTGCGGGGCATGGCGCGGGCGAGTGGACTGTCAGTCTCGACCGTTCAGCGCAGCTGGCGGGCTTTCGGACTTCAGCCGCACCGCGAGGGCACGTTCAAGCTGTCGACCGATCCCGATTTTGTCGACAAGGTGCGCGATATTGTCGGCCTCTATGTTAGCCCGCCAGCACACGCCATCGTGCTGTGCGTCGATGAAAAGTCC
>JBDSSP010000142.1:0-6364 GCA_039928735.1 Novosphingobium sp.
TACAAGAACCTCGCCATGGTGGTGATCGACGAGCAACACCGGTTCGGCGTAGGCCAGCGCCTGATGCTGACGCAGAAGGGCAAACGAACGCCGCATTGCCTCGCGATGACCGCGACCCCAATCCCGCGCACGCTGACCTTGGCGCAGTATGGCGAGATGGACGTCAGCCGCCTCGATGAAATGCCGCCGGGCCGCCAGCCGATCGATACGCGGGTGGTGGCAGTCGGGCGCATGGCCGATGTTGTCGGTGCGCTCGCCCGCCACCTGGAGAGCGGCAGCCAAGCCTATTGGGTCTGCCCGATGGTCCGCGAACTGGAAAGCGAAGACATCGCCGCCGCCGAGGCGCGCTATGCCGAAATGGCGGTGCGGTTCGGCGATCAGGTGGTGCTGGTGCACGGCCAGCTCAAGCCAGAAATCAAGGATGCCGCCATGGAGCGCTTTGTGCGCGGCGATGCGAAATTGCTGGTCGCCACCACTGTGATTGAAGTCGGCGTCGATGTGCCCCATTCAACACTGATGGTGATCGAACAGGCCGAGCGGTTCGGCTTGGCCCAACTCCACCAGCTGCGAGGCCGGGTCGGCCGGGGCGCGGGGAAGAGCACCTGCCTGCTGCTTCGCGGAGGTGCCTTGTCTGAGACCTCGCGCGAGCGCCTCGCCCTGATGCGAGAGACGCAGGACGGTTTCCGCCTCGCCGAGGAAGATTTGCGGCTGCGGGGCGGCGGCGAACTGCTCGGCACACGGCAATCGGGCGACACACCGTTCCGCATTGCCAGCCTTGAACAGATCACAAGGTTGCTCCCGCTGGCGCACGACGATGCCCGCTTGCTGATCGAACGGGACGGAGGGCTCACCGCTCCGCGCGGCGAGGCAGCGCGTCTGCTGCTCTACCTGTTCGAGCGCGATTGGGGCGTGCAATTGCTGCGCGGGGGATGATCGAACGGCTGAAACAATGGGCGAAGGCGCTGAAGCGCAATATCACGCTGCTGTGGCTTGCCGCGAACGATCCGCGCACGCCGTTAGCTGCGAGGCTTATGGCGTGGATAGTCGCCGGCTATGCGCTAAGCCCGATCGACCTGATCCCCGATTTCATTCCGGTCCTGGGATATGTCGACGATCTTCTGCTGGTGCCCGCCGGAATTTGGCTCGCCCTTCGCTTGATCCCCGCTGATTTGCGCGACGAACTCAGCCTGATCGCCGAACAGACGCCGTGGCCAGGGTCAGCGCGCGCTGCGGGATTTGCCGTGGTCGGAATCTGGGCAGCCTGCGCTCTTTGGCTGGCAGTTGCCGCGATCAACTGGGGCCGAAGCTAGGCCGCCAGTTCCCGCTCCGGATCGAACGGTTCATCACCGATCACTGTCGTGCGGTGGAGCAGCCTGCCGCTGTCCTCGGCATAGGGCCGCGCCTTGTGCATCGTCCCGGTGTTGTCCCACATAACCACGTCGCCGACTTGCCACTTGTGGACATAGACGAAGCGGTCCTGCGTCGCCCAATCCATCATCCGCTGCAACAGTGCCTCCCCTACGGACTTTTCCATGCCGACAATTTCAATGCCAGATGTGCTGGTTATCAGACTCTTGCGGCCATCGCGGTGGCGCCACACCAATGGGTGGACCTTGGGATCGTGCGCGCGGAAGGCGGCGCGTTGTTCTTCACTCAGATCGGGGACAAAGCGGAACGAAGCCTCAACCATGTGCACCACCTTGAGCCGGTCAATCAGCGCCTTGTCGGCTTCGGGCAGGGCCTGATAAGCGGCATAGGTATTGGCAAATTCGGTGTCGCCGCCGATGTCAGGCAATCGTTTGGCGTTGAGCATGGTAAGGAACGGGGGCACGTGGCTGTCGGTGCGGTCGATATGCCAGAAGAAATTGCCAGGGGTATAGAAATAGAGATCGGGACTCTCGCGAGGGTCAAAAGTCACCTTGTAGACCTCGCCGGATTTGTCATCGAGCACCGGACCCAGGGTGCGGGTGAAAGCGAGCTGCTCGGCGTCATCCATCGCACAGCCACGCAGCACCAGCACGCCGCGCTGCTGAATCAGAGCGCAAATCTCGGCCGACGCAGCACCACTGACCAGGGTGGCCACATCGGTTTCGACCAGAGTGCCGATCGAGGGTGTCAGATCGGTTGTCTTGAGCGGCATAATTCCATCTCCGATGCGCAGTGTGTCGCCTGCTATAACGCAAATGTCGTCATGATTGAATCACCGTTTGGCGGCGGCAACCTCTGGTGTCGCACCGCTGCCAGTCCAGCCACCGGCCGTCGCCACGACCAGCCGGGCCGTATTGAGATACTGCCGATTGCGCGCCTCAAGCAAGGCCAGCCTGGCCTGCTGGTTGGCGCGACTGGCGTCGAGAACTTGCAGGATACCGCTGTTGCCAACCTGGAAGCTGCGCCGCGAGAGATAGAGCGAGCGCTCGGCAATTTCAGCCGAACGGCTTTGCGCGGCGAGCGCATCGCGGTCCGTCCCGAGCGCCCAGAGCAGGTTCGAGACCTGACCGAACGCCTCCAGCACAACTTGCTGGTAAGTCTCCGCAGAGGCTTTCGCCGCCGCTTCTGCCTCGTGCTTCTGGGCCTTCAGCCGGCCGCCGTTGAAGATCGGCGCGGTGATGCCCGAAAACAGATCCCAGCCCGAACTGCCGCCGTTGAAGATATTCCATGGCCGGCTTGCCGATTGGGTCAGCGACGCGCCAAGCGTAATGTCGGGATAGAGGCCGGCAGTGGCGACGCCGATGGCTGCCGTCGCCGAGTGCAGCCGCGCTTCCGCCTCAAGAATGTCGGGCCGCTTGTGGACCAACGCCGAAGGCAGAGCGACCGGGACGGTGCGGGGCAGTGTCATCCGGTCAAGCGAGAAGTCAGTCGCACCCAGCTCTGCCGGCGACAGGCCAACGAGTATCGCCAACATCGCGCGACCTTCGGCAAGCTGCTGTTCCAGTGGCGGGAGGTTGGCCCGGTCGGCGGCCTGCTGGCCCTGCGCGCTCAGCACTTCAACCATGGTGCCGACTCCGCCGCGCTGGCGGGCCTGGGTCAGATCGACATTGCGGTCGTCCTCGGCGAGCAGCGCTCGTTCGGTGCGGATGCGATCGTTCAGCGCGGCGATGGCGATCACTTGCTGGGTGACGCGTCCCGCAATCAGCAGGTGTGCGGCCTCGGTCTGGCGCTGCTGCGCCTCGGCGTCGGCGACTGCCTGTTCCAGCCCGCGCCGAAGCTTGCCGAACAGGTCAAGGTCATAGCTAACCCCGGCGCCAAGGCTGAACAGGCCGAAATGCGGATTGGTGATGGCGATGTTGCTGCCGCTGATGCCGAAGGCGTCGGGCGAAAAGCCGAAGGAATTGAGGTTGATCTGTTCGTAATCGGCGCGGCCATTGACGTCGACCTGCGGCTTGCTGCGCCCGGCCACGGCCCGGATGTGCTCGCGTGAACGCTGCAGCGTGGCCATGCTGGCGGCGAGACCGTGGTTATGCGCCAGCGCCGCATCGACCAGCGCATCGAGTTCTGCCGAACCAAACGCCGTCCACCAGCGCGCCTCGGGTCCTTCGGCAAGCGCGGCGCGGCTTGCGCCGTCGCTGGCATAGCCGGCCTGCGGCGGAGGCGGCGCGGGGCGGACGAATTCGGGGCCAACAGCCTTGCAGCCAGCGACCAGCGCGAGCGCCGTCGCCATTAGAGGTTTGCGCCAGATCATGGCTTCGCAGGCGAAGCGGCCCCGGCCTTCTGCGCCGGTGCAGGAGCAACCTCGTCGGCGCCAAACAGATGCCGCTTGTGCCCGGTATCGACCGTCACTTCGGCACTCAATCCCATGTGGAGCGGCACGCCCCGCGGCACTTCGTCGATGGTAATCTCGACGGGCAGGCGTTGTACCACCTTGACCCAGTTGCCGGTGGCATTCTCGGCCGGCAGTATCGAGAAGGCGTTGCCGGTGCCCGGGCTGAAACTCGTGACATGGGCTTTCAGCTCATGATCGGGGAACGCGTCGATCCTGACTTTCGCTGGCTGGCCGACCCGCATGTAGCGCAGCTGGTTTTCCTTGAAATTGGCCACCACCCAGAAGCGGGTGCCCGCCAGCATGAAAACCGGCCGGCCTGGCGTCACATAATTGCCCGGCTGCAACTGGTGCACCTTGGTCACGACACCATCGACAGGCGCGCGCACCACGGTGTCGTTCAGGCTGACCTGGGCCTTGGCCAACTGCGCTGCAGCCTTGCGAACGCCAGGCAAGAGGTCGGCTGATCCGCCAATATTGCCGCCCAGATTGGCGCGCAGGCTCTCGGCGTGGGCCTGCGCGGTCACAATTGCATCGCGCGCGGTGCGGAGTTCCAGCACCGCAGCGTCATATTGCGAACGCGATGAAATGCCTTCCTTGAGCAACGCGCCCTGCCGGGCCACCTCACTCTGGGCATAGGTCAACTTGGCCCGGGTGGCGCTGATCTGCGAGAGGCCTTCCTGGTAATCGGCTCGCATGGCCCCGGCATCGGTACGGGCCGCAGCGACCTGTGCTTCGGCCTCGGCCACCGCGGCGGTGAACGACGAATCGCCGACTGTGAACAGAACCTGCCCGGTCTTCACCAGCTGGTTTTCGCCAACCTCGACCCTCGACACTTTGCCTGCCACGCTGGCGCTGATCCCGACCATGCCGGTTTGCAACTGGGCATTCTCGGTAGACTCGTAGCGACCGCCGGACAGATAGAAATAGGCCGCACCGATGATCACCGCGATTGGCGCCAGCAGCATCAGTATCCCGCGCAAACGTTTGCGGCGATTCCAGCTCGCAGCGCCCTCAAGCTCGCTTTCGACGATGGAACTCTCGGCGTTCATGCGATTTCCTATATCGATAATGCAGCGCCGATACTAAGCATGGCTATTATCAGCAACAGGAATTGTCTTGAATGAGATATGATCGCGTCCTTGAATTGGAAGGTGTCCACAATTTCCGCGATTTCGGCGGTTACGCCGTGTCGGGCGGCGGGCGGCTGCGCAAGGGGCTTCTGTGGCGGTCCGGCCAGCATTATGGCGCAACTGATGATGACCTCGCGCAGATTGCTGCCATCGGCCTTGCCGATGTATTTGATTTGCGCAGCTCGATAGAGCGCGAGACTCATCCGTGCCGCCGCCCCGCGGGCTTTGCAGCGGCGATCTATCTGAGCGACGATCCCCAGCCGCATGCGCCGCGAATTGCCGCGCCGCATATGGCAGCGGCAGAAGACACCAGCCGCCAGCGCGATGCCGCCTCGACTCGCGAAGGCATGCGCCGCAACTATGGTGCGATCGCCTTCCGCCCCGAACTGATTGTGATGATGCGCCAGCAGCTCGCCGTTATCACCGAAGGGCGGGGGCCGAGCCTGGTCAACTGCATGGCCGGCAAGGACCGCACGGGCATCGCCGTCGCAATGATCCAGCTTGCAGCAGGTGTCCACCGCGACGATATCATCGCCGACTATCTGCTCACCAATACTGCCGGCGATGTCGAGGCGCGGATCGCGGCAGGAGCCGATACGATCAAGGCGACGGCCAGGGCGATGGACCCCGAAGTGGTTCGGGTGATCATGGGAGTGGAGCCGGAATATATGGAGTCGGCCTTTGCCATGATCGCGGAGAAGCACGGTTCGGTCGATGGCTACCTGCGCGAAGTTCTGGGCTTGGACGATGCCCTGCGCGAGAGGCTGAGGGAGCATTTGGTTGAGGATTGACAGCTAAGACCAAGCTGCACTTGAATTTACACACCACTAAGCCCCTCCTCTTCAGGGGAGGGGTTGGGGTGGGGTGTTTCCAACTGACGCAGTGCTTGCGGAGAGACCCCACCCCCAGCCCCTCCCCTGAATGACTGACCGGCTGACGCCGGTAGGATCACGAGGAGGGGCTGAAGCCATCCTTGCGGATATGTCGGTCGAGATAACCCATGATGATGTCATCGGTGATGTTGCCGGACGTGGTCGAGAAGTAGCCCCTGCCCCAGAACCGCTGGCCCCAGTAGCGTTTGCGGATATGCTCGAATTCCTGCTGGATCTTTCGCGACGAGCGGCCCTTGGCCCGGCGCACGAAGTCGCTGACCGAGACATGGGGCGGGATTTCCACGAACATATGGACGTGATCGCGCGACAGGGCACCGTTGATTATGGTCACGCCCATTTCGTCGCACACCTGCCGGATGATCTCGCGCACCCTGAGACGCACATCACCGATGAGCACTTTGTACCGGTACTTCGGTGCCCAGACGAGATGGTAGCGATGATGAAAAGTCGTGTGACAACCCTTGCTGTAGCCCATAGCCTGTAACCTCGGAGAAAATGAGACTCGACGCCCTACGGGCTGTCTCATTTTCTCCGAGGTTACAGGCTACCGAGCGAGTCGAAGGCTGAAGCCAGTATCCGAC
>JBDSSP010000143.1:0-9415 GCA_039928735.1 Novosphingobium sp.
AGTACCGGCACGGTAACGATCCGCGACAGGGTGAGAATGTTAGGCAGAGTGAGCATCTGTCAGTGCATAGTGCGGATGGTGCCGGGGAAAAAGCCTTGTTGGAGGGTTTGTTAGTGCTTTCGTTTGCAGCTAGGGGCACAACTCGAGTGGGAGGACGCCAGAAGCGGTTATGACAACTTCGACGCACCTGATCCATTCGCGCCGTTTCCTGCCCCTGTTCGTCACGCAGCTGCTCGGCGCCTTCAACGACAATCTCTTCAAAAACGCGATGGTGCTGTATGTCGTCTACAGCATCTACAACTCCGAACTCGCCGAAGCCCGGTTCAGCGCGATTGCCTCGGGGCTGTTCATCATTCCCTTCGTGCTGCTTTCGGCGCTGTCCGGCCAGCTTGCCGACATGCGCGACAAGGCGCAGATCATCCGAATCGTCAAATTTTGCGAGATCATCATAATGATCGTCGGCGGCGCGGGTTTGATACTGGCTTGGAAGGGCTTCGCGGTCACGGCACTGGCGATCCCGCTGATGCTGCTCGCACTGACTGCAATGGGCGTGCATTCGACTTTTTTCGGTCCGATCAAATACGCCATCCTGCCGCAGCATCTCCACAAGGACGAAGTGCTGGCCGGCACCGGACTGGTTGAGGCCGGGACCTATATCGCAATTCTCGCCGGAACCATTTTGGCTGGCTGGATCGATGCCGAATGGGCGGCGCTGGTGGTCGTTGCCACGGCGGTGCTTGGTTACGTCACGGGCCGGCAAGTGCCTTCTGCCCCACCTCAGGTTGACGCCGAGCCGCTCGATTTCAACGTCATCCGCGCCTCATACAATCTGGTCCGCAACACCATGCATGATCGCCGGGTGTTCCTCGCGATCATGGCGATCAGCTTTTTCTGGACCATCGGAGCGGTCCTGTTCATCCAGTTTCCCCCGCTCGCCAAAAATGTGCTGCATGCCAGCAAACAGGTTGCGAGCCTGTTCCTGGTAGTATTCTCGATCGGCATTTCGATTGGCTCGGTCTCGATCAACGCTCTGCTCAAGGGGACAGTTTCCGCGCGATTCGCCCCGATCTCGGTGATCATGATGGGGATTTTTGTCGTGCTGTTCCATTTCGTCTGCAATCAATGGGATGCGCACAACGCCACCGGATTGCTTGATACCGCGCATTTCCTGGCCAGACCCCTGGCCATTCCGCTGTTGCTGACGCTGCTGGGCATTGCCGTGGCTGGCGGCATGTTTGTGGTGCCGCTCTATGCCTTCCTCACCACGTTCGTCGACAAATCCCAGACCGCGCGCACCATCGCGGCGAACAATATCGTCAATTCGGGGGCGATGGTGGTGGGATCGGTGATGGCGGTCAGCCTCAGCGCGATCGGCGTCGCGATTGAGCAGCAATTGCTGCTCAGCGCGGCGATGTCGCTGATTTCGGCCTGGCTCGGCCAGTTGCTTTACCGGGCAGAGCAGGCAGCCTGAATGATCAGGATATAAACACGCTCACTACGACGAATCCGGCGCACCAGGTGGTCAAAAACTGCCGCCAGTCTTGCCGTGAAAGTCGCCAGCCTTGGCGCCAGCCCCGGACAGGCTGCACCGCATCGCTGATCGGCTCACGCACATGTGGCGGCAGGCTGGCGCGAAATGGATGGCGCGCGCCCTCGTCGGTGAGGACGAGATAACGACGCGGCGGCGCGATGGTTCGGCCAATGGTTGGGCCAATGTTTGGGGCAGTGATCATGCCCGCTTGTTAGGATTTCATTTACCATCGGCAAAGCGGGATTGCGTGGTTCAAACCGGGACATCCCGTTTCGGGACGCCGGCTGATTGACTGGTCAACGCTTCTGCTGCGACAGGGCGATGATATAATCCCACTCCTCAGGCGTGATCACCGCCACCGACAACCGCGAGAGCTTAATCAGTTCGATCTCGGCAAGTGCTGGATCGGCCTTGATTTCCTTGAGTGAAATCGCCCGCTTCAGCTTCCTGACCGGCTTGACCTTGACTGCCGCCCATTTGCCCTCAGGATCGCTGGGATCACTGAGCCCGGCCTTGCTGATGCGAACAATGCCGACAATCTCCAGACCGACGTTGGAATGATAAAAGAACGCCTCGTCGCCCACCCGCATCGCGCGCAAGTTATTCGCGGCGCGATGATTGCGCACGCCGTCCCAGGTGCCTTCGCCGTCGGCCGCAAGATCGTCCCAACCATAGGCATCCGGCTCCGACTTCAGTAGCCAGTGTTGCTTGGGATGTTCGATTTTACTCATGCAGGCTCTCCGCAAAGGCGTTATGGTCGGATCGATAGCGGCAACCCGGACATAGAGCCACCATGCAAAAGCCTGCCCTCAAGCCGATTTCGCTGGCAGCCGACCAAGCCGGCGTCACTGCGGAGCTTGGTGCCAGTCTGCGCCGTTTCGGCTTCGCGATGGTGCGCGACCATGGCATCGATCCGGCGCTGATCGCGCGCGGCCGGGAACTGACTGCCGAATTCTTCGCGCTGCCGCTGGCGGAGAAGCAGCGCTATTTCCTGACCGGCCAGGGCGGTGCGCGCGGTTATACGCCGTTCGGCACGGAAATCGCCAAGGGGGCTGATCGCCATGATCTCAAGGAGTTCTGGCATGTCGGCCGCGATCTGCCGCCGGGACACCGGCTTGAGGCGACCATGCCGTCCAATGTCTGGGCAGACCAGATCGATGGCTTTCGCGAGACCTTCACCCAGCTCTATGCCGAGTTCGATCGGGCCGGTTCGGCTATCCTGTCGTGCATCGCGCTTGACCTCGGGCTGGATGCGCGCTGGTTTAACAGCGCCATTGCAGATGGCAATTCCGTGTTACGCCTGCTCCACTATCCGCCAATTGCGAATGCCCCGGCGGGCGCGATCCGCGCAGGAGCACACGGCGATATCAACCTCATTACCTTGCTGCTCGGCGCCGAAGAGGCCGGGCTGGAGCTGCTCGACCACAATGGGGAATGGCTGACCGTCGATCCGCCCAAGGGCGCGCTGGTTGTCAACATCGGCGACATGCTGGAACGGCTGACCAATCATGCGATGCCATCAACCATCCACCGCGTGCGCAATCCTGACCCAGCCCGCGCTGAATTCAGCCGTTATTCGATGCCCTTTTTCCTGCATCCGCGCAGCGATTTCTCGATCGCCACCCTGCCCGGTTGCATCACCCCGGAAAATCCCGATCGCTATCCCGAGGCGATAACCGCAGATGAATTTCTGCAAGAGCGCCTCCGCGAAATCGGACTCAAGAAATAGGCGTTGGCAAGGGTCGCTTACTTCGGGCCAGCCTTCGCAAGTTAACTGAATTTTTCCAATCTATCCGCATAAGCGCAGGCTCAGCATACAGGGGCATGCGAGTTGGCTGGTAAAGTTGTCAGGCGGGCAAAGATCGTCGGAACCGCAAGCGACGCTGTGCACACCGGCGCGCGTGACGCGGTGACGCTTGGCATTGCCGCATCGGCAATCCTCCTGTTTGTCGGCACTGGCGGCCAGGCGCTGCGACAGGTCATCAAGGCGATGCAAGGCCAAGGCATCGGCCCTGATAATCTGTTGGTCAGCGCATTGCTGCTAAATGTCGCGCTGATCCTGCTGGGCTGGCGCCACTACCGCCAGCTAGCGATCGAAGTAAACTTGCACCGTCTGGCCGAGGCTCAAGCCAAGCAACTGGCCGACCGCGACCACCTGACCGGTTTTCTCAACCGCCGCAGCCTTTCGATTGCCGCCGACGAACTCATAGCTGCCTGCGCGGCACGCGGTGAAGCTGTGGCGTTGATGATGGCCGACCTCGACAGCTTCAAGCAGATCAACGACGTCCACGGCCACGGAGTTGGCGATAATGTGCTGCAGCAATGTGCCCGGCGCATTGCCGAAAACCTGCCCGCGCGTGCCGTGTCTGCCCGGATCGGCGGCGACGAATTCGCCTGCCTGATCCCCTTCGACACCCGGCACCCTGAGTCGCTCGATGAAGTGGTCAGCAGACTGATCGGAGCCGTCGCGCAGCCCGCACAGGGCAGCGAAGCGCAAATCGATGTCACCATTTCGATCGGCATTTGCCGGAACGATGGTCCACTGTCAGGCGGAGGCAGCGAGGCGACGGTGACAGCCATGCTGCATTCCGCGGACATCGCCATGTATCATGCCAAGCGGAAAGGCCGGAATCGCTACTTCTGGTTCGAGACGTCGATGGAAACCGAAATGCGCGTCCGGCGTGAACTCGAAGCCGGGATCCGGGCTGGCATTCCGTTGGGAGAATTCGTCCCCTATTATGAGCAGCAGATTGATCTGAAGACCGGAAAGCTCACCGGTTTTGAAATGCTGGCCCGCTGGAATTCGCCAAATTTTGGCATCGTGGGCCCGCAGATTTTCATCCCCGTCGCCGAAGAGATCGGGCTGATTGGCCAGATGTCCGAAGGCCTGATCGCGCAGGCCCTGCAGGACGCCAAGGCCTGGGACCCCGGCCTGACGCTGTCGGTTAACATCTCGCCGATCCAGTTCCGCGATCCGTGGTTTTCCCAAAAGCTGCTTAAATTGCTGGTCGAAGCCAACTTCCCGCCCAAGCGGCTCGAGATCGAGATTACTGAAAGTTGCCTGCACGAGAATTTCGGAGCCGTCCGCACACTGCTTGCGAGTCTCAAGAACCAGGGTATCCGCATCAGCCTCGACGACTTCGGCACCGGCTATTCCTCATTCAGCCAACTTAGTGAACTGCCGATCGATTCCATCAAGATCGACCGCAGTTTTGTCCAGAAGCTCAACAGCGGCGGCAATGCGACGATCGTGAAGGCCATCTCGACGATGGGGGCCGGCATGGGACTGCCTGTCACTGCCGAGGGAATCGAGTCCGCGGAAGTGCTCAAGGAGTTGCAGACCTTTGGCGATTTCAGGGGGCAAGGCTATCTCTATGGCCTGCCCGAGCCCGCCGCCGAAACCAACAAGCGGCTGGCCGACCTGAACTTGCTGGCGGACTCTCCCAGGTTCAATCCAGCCAAGCTGCGGCGCGAAGTTCGCAAGGCAGCCGTGCGCTGAAGCTGGCGCCACTGGACGTAACCGCGCCCAGCGCATAGATGCGCGCCATCATGCGCATTCCCTTTATCAAGATGCACGGCCTGGGCAACGACTTCGTCGTGCTGGACGCGCGCAACGAAGCGGTGCCGAGGATGGATATTGCGCTGGCGGCAGCGCTGGCCGATCGCAAGACCGGTATCGGCTGCGATCAGTTGATTCTGCTGGAGCGATCCCCCATCGCCGACATGCGCATGCGGACTTTCAATGCAGACGGCGGCGAGGTTGAGGCCTGCGGCAATGCGACCCGCGCGGTTGGGCTGCTGCATGGCGAACCGGCGCGGATCGAGACGCTGGGCGGCATCCTCGCAACCACACCCGCCGACTCGGGCATCGCGGTCGACATGGGCCAGCCGCGCTTCGGCTGGGAAGATATCCCGCTGGCCTACGCGATGGATACGCTGGCCATGCCGGTCGGCTGGGAGACACTGGAGAACCCCGCCGGGGTCAATGTCGGCAATCCGCATGCCGTGTTCTTCGTGGCCGATACGCGGACCATTGACCTGGACCGGCTGGGTCCGCTGATCGAGCACGATCCGCTGTTCCCGAACCGCGTCAACGTCAATGTCGCAACAGTGAACGCGCGCGATGCCCTTCGCTTGCGCGTCTGGGAGCGCGGCGTCGGCGAGACCCGCGCCTGCGGCACTGGCGCCTGCGCCACGGCCATTGCCGCGATGCGCCGCGGACTGTGCGATCGCCGCGTCACGGTGACGCTCACCGGCGGGCCGCTGGTGATTGAATGGACCGCCGAAGGGCGCATCATGATGACCGGCCCTGCCGCCGAAAGCTTTCGCGGCAGCTTCGATCCCGCCCACTTTGGAGCCACTTTGTGAGCGTTGAAGTCGTGTCGCTGGGTTGCCGGATGAACCTGTCGGAAAGCGAGGCATTGCGGGGCCTGCTTGCGGGCAGCAACGATCTGGTGGTAGTCAACAGCTGCGCAGTGACTGCCGAAGCCGTACGCCAAACCCGCCAGGCCATCCGCCGCGCCCGCAAGGACCACCCCGATGCCCGGCTGCTGGTGACCGGCTGCGCGGCTGAGGTAGAACGCGAGGCGCTGGCAGCGATGCCCGAGGTCGATGGGCTGATCGCCAATGCCGCCAAGCTCGATCCGCGCGCCTGGAATGTCCCCGCAGCCCCGGTGTTGCCGCACATGTTCCACACGCGCGCCTTTATCGCGGTGCAGAACGGTTGCGACCATGCCTGCACTTTCTGCGTCATCCCGCAAGGCCGCGGGCCCAGTCTGTCTCGCAGCATTGCCGCGGTGCTGGCGGACATCGCCGGACACGTTGATGGCGGGGTTCGTGAGGTAGTGCTGACCGGGGTCGACTTGACATCATGGGGCAGCGATTTGCCGGACAACCCCCGCCTCGGCGCATTGGTGACGGCTATTCTCGCTGAGTTCCCGACCTTGCCCCGGCTGCGGCTGTCCTCGCTCGATGGCGTCGAAATCGATGCGCAGTTATGCGAATTGCTGGCCGGCGAGCCTCGCCTCATGCCGCATCTCCATCTTTCGCTGCAATCGGGTGACGACATGATCCTCAAGCGGATGAAGCGCCGCCATTCGCGCCGCGATGCGCTCGATCTTGTTACGGGCTTGCGCGCGCAGCGGCCGGACCTGTCGGTGGGCGCGGACATCATCGCCGGGTTTCCGACCGAGAGCGACGCGGCACACGCCAATAACCTCTCGATCATTCGCGAGCTCGGCATCGTCCACGGCCACATCTTCCCTTACTCGCCCCGCCCCGGCACGCCCGCCGCGCGGATGCCTCAGGTCGATGCTCCCACCATCAAGCGCCGCGCTGCCGAATTGCGCGCTGCCGTCGCAGAAGAACGCAAAACCTGGCTGGCTTCGCTGCTTGGACTGGAACTTGAAGTCCTCGCCGAGCGCGATGGGACCGGCCATGCGCCCTCTTTCGCGCGCGTACATCTGCCGTCCGGGGTTCCAGCCGGAGCCCTTGTCCGCATGACCCCCAGCTGCGTAGTCGAAGGTCTGCTGGCATGAACGATGAGAGCAAAGGCGCAAGCTGGACGCAGCGGCTGTTCGGCGGATTCCGCAAGACCTCGGAACGGCTGAGCGAAAATCTTGCCGCTATTTCCGAAAACGTCACCGCAGTGGTCGCCAAAAGCCGGCTCAGCGATGACCAGCTCGACGACCTCGAGGACGCACTGATCTTGTCCGATCTGGGTCCGCGTGCCGCATTGCGCATTCGAGAGGCACTGTCCGGGGAACGCTTCGAGCGCGGCGCCAGCGAGGAGGCGATCAAGCAGGCGGTCGCCGAGGAAATTGCCGCGATCCTGCGCCCGGTCGCCCTGCCGCTCGAGATAACCGCCTTCCCGCGCCCGCAAGTGATTCTGGTGATTGGCGTCAACGGCTCGGGCAAGACCACCACCATCGCCAAACTCGCGCACCTGTTTCAGGAGCAAGACTATGGCGTGATGCTGGCCGCCGGCGATACCTTCCGCGCCGCCGCCATTGCCCAGCTCGCGATCTGGGCGGAACGGATCGGCGTGCCGCTGGTTAAAGGCGCGGAAGGCGGCGATCCCGCCTCGATCGTGTTCGACGCAGTCAAGTCGGCGACCGACACCGGCATCGACGCGTTGATTGTCGATACTGCTGGCCGCTTGCAGAACAAGCGCGAACTGATGGACGAACTGGCGAAAATCCGCCGCGTACTCGGTCGTCTCAATCCCGAAGCGCCGCACAACGTCGTGCTGGTGCTCGATGCTACCAACGGACAGAATGCCTTGCAGCAAATCGAAACTTTCAGGGATGTCGCAGGAGTTACCGGACTGGTCATGACCAAACTTGATGGCACCGCGCGCGGCGGCGTGCTGGTTGCTGCTGCCGAGCAATACGGCCTGCCCATCCACGCCATCGGCGTTGGCGAGCGGCTGGACGACCTTCGGCCGTTCGATCCCGATCTGGTCGCGCGCGTGATTGCGGGAGTGGCCTGATGGCTTCGTTGTCTGACAAGCCCAATGAAAGACCAAAATCGGGCTGGCTCAATCTCGTGGTCGATTATGGCCCGGTGGTGCTGTTCTTCATTACTTACAAGCACTTCTCGCCTGCGGACAAGGAAGATGCGGTCGGCGAAGTGCTGGCGGTGATCAAGGGGACTGGCAGTTTCATGGTCGCAGCGGTGATAGCGCTGATCGTGTCCAAATGGAAGCTCAAGCACATTTCGCCAATGCTGTGGCTCTCGACTGCGCTGATCGTGTTTTTCGGGGCGGTGACAATCCTGCTGCACGATCCGTTCTACATTCAGATCAAGCCGACCGCGATCTACCTGATCTTCGGGCTTTCGCTGCTTATCGGCGTGGCGCGCCGCAAGGCTTTGCTCAAGACTCTGCTCGCCGCCGCATTCGATGGCCTCGATGATGCGGGCTGGATGATCCTGTCGCGCAACTGGGGCATTTTCTTCCTGTTCCTCGCCGCGCTGAACGAGGGCTTCCGCCACTATCTCAGCTTTGGCGGCTGGCTGCAGAGCAAACTCTACGTGTTCCTGCCGTTGTCGTTCGTGTTTACCTTTGCGCACATGCCGATGCTGCTGCGCCATGGCATGGGCAAGGATGCAGAAGCAGAGGCGATCACGCACTTGCCGCACGAATGATGGGATTAATTCGCAAAATCATGTGACAATTGCGCCCGTTGGCGCAATAGTCCGCACGCCGTGCTATCACGCTGCGGCTCGGGCCATGGTTAACGCGCCATGCAAGGCGCTTGAGAATTAGGGGAAAGCAAATGGCTAAGTTATTCGGAAACTTGCATCTGGTTTTGGCAATCGGCCTGGTAGCTACTATTGCGGTGATAATGGCATTTGCAGGCTACACCGGCGACACCGCAGCGGACATTACCAACGACATCTTCCATTGGGTCCACGCATTTTTCGGCATCCTGTGGATCGGTCTGCTTTACTACCTTAATTTCGTGCAGGTGCCCACCATGCCAAAGGTTCCCGCGGAACTGAAGAAAGGTGTCACTGGTTATATCGCTCCCAACGTATTTTTCTACTTCCGCTACGCCGCACTGCTCACGGTAATCATGGGACTGGCCATTGCATTCATGCCGCCGTCACCCGGAGCTAAGCCTTTTGGTCCGGACGCTCTTTTATTTCGTGGCCTCGGCGCTGACGGCATCAACCTGATCGGGCTCGGCATGTGGCTGGGCATCATCATGTTCCTCAACGTCTGGCTGATCATCTGGCCGGCGCAGAAGAAGATCCTCGGCATCGTGGAGGCGACCGATGCAGAAAAGGCGGCAGCCGCACCGCGGGCGCTGATTGCCAGCCGCACCAATCTGCTGCTGTCGCTGCCAATGCTCTATTGCATGGTCAGCGCCAACCTGAGCT
>JBDSSP010000144.1:0-21947 GCA_039928735.1 Novosphingobium sp.
TGCTTGACGCCAGATGCGCGACTTGCTCGCGAGCACCGGCACGAGGCGGATCGAGCAGGACGGCGTCGAAGCGATCCAGTTCGTCGGCTTGCAGCGGATTGCGGAACAGATCGCGGTGCAGCGCATGAATCGGCAGACCTGCCCTCGCCGCTGCGCCCTTGCAAGCCAGATGCGCATCGCGCGCCGCTTCCACAGCCAGAACCTTTTTGCCCGGCCCGGCCAGAGCAAAGGCGAAGGTTCCCAGTCCCGAGAACAGGTCAGCAACTGCGCCTGCCCCGCCAAGCCATTCGCGCGCCGCGGCGATCAGCACGGATTCACCGTCGGCGGTCGCCTGGATGAACGCGCCGGGCGGGAACGCCACCGGTACTGAGCCCATAGTGATTGTCACCGGCTGGGGTTCCCACAGCGCCTCAGGACCATAGCCCTGATCGAGAACGAGCCGGGCGAGGCCTTGGGCGCTGGCAAAATCGAGCATCGCTTCCGTCGCGGTCAGGCCTTCGATCGTCAGCCCCTTGAGACCAAGGTCGACGCCCTGATCGGTCAAAGCCAATTCAATGTCGACGGCAATCCGCCCTTTACCCTTCCCTTGTGACTGGCCGTGCCAGTTCAGCAGTTTGCGCAGCGGTGTGATTAGCGCCACAAGATCCGGAACCAACACCGGGCATTCGGCAAGATCAACGATGCGGTGCGATCCGCTTTCACGGAAGCCGAGCAGCACCTTGCCGCCCTTGCCCTCGGCACGGAGCGATGCCCGGCGACGGCTATGCGGCGGCGAGAGATGGGCGGGCGCAATCACATTCGGCGAAAGACCTTGCCCCGTCGCCGCATTGGTGACGCGTTCCGCGACAAAGTCGGCGAGCGATGGTTCGTCAAGCTGCTGCAACTGGCAGCCGCCACAGCTGCCAAAATGGCGGCATGGCGGCACGGCGTGATGCGGGCCATGCTCCAGCGATCCATCGGCCAGCAGAAGATCGCCCGGCGCAGCGCCTGCAGCAAATCGACCACTCGCGGTTACGCCATCACCTTTGGCGGCAATCCGCAGAATTGTTTCAGCTTCGCTCACTGGCAGCCGCATAGGCGGCGGAGATCATTGCGGCAAGCTGGCTGGCAGTAAAAGGTGGCGGGCATAGCCGGGCGGCCTCGCTATGCAGCCAGACGCCCTCGCAAGCGGCGTCGAAAGGATCAGTTCCAGTTGCAAGGCGGCTGGCGATGGTTCCCGCCAGAACGTCGCCCGTGCCCGCCGCTGAAAGCCAGCTGGAAGCGCGTGGGGCGCAGGCAATTCTGCCATCAGGTGCGGCAATCACCGTGTCGGGTCCCTTGGCAACGATCACCATCCCGCTCGCCTGCGCCAGTGCGGCAGCTCGTTCGGGCTTGGAGCCTTCGGCCGCGCAGCCAAATGCGCTTTCGAGATGGGCGAGTTCGCCTTCGTGTGGCGTGGCGATGAAGCGCCCGGATTTTCCCGCGAGCAGCTCGCGCTGAATCACAACCAGCGCATCAGCATCGAGCACGGCATTGTGACCGCTCGCGATTACTGAAGCGAGCATGGCGACCGCCACCTCATCACGGCCAAGACCGGGACCGACGAGCAGCGCGGAGATCCGGCAGTCGGCAAGCGCGTCGCTTAGCTGCCCCGTATCGACAACCAGATCGCAAGGCGCTGTTGGCGCGTCCGCCGCCATCAATTTGACGTAACCCGCCCCTGCCCGTTGCGCAGCAGCACATGCCAACAGCGCCGCGCCTTGCATCGCGCCACCTACAACCCCCACCAGCCCGCGCCGGTATTTGTGGGCATCGGAGGCAGGCGCGCTCAGTTGCGGTTGCCGCACGACTGCCGCCGCGCCAGCCGCTGGCGGAACGCCGATTCCGACCAGCCGCAGCGCGCCCATCGCAGCGCTGGCCGGCATCAGGAAATGCGCGAATTTCCACGCCCCCAGGCTGATCGTGAGATCGAAGCGGGGAAGGTCGGCATTGAGATAAGCGCCGCTGTCCGCTTCGACACCGCTCGGCAAATCGATGGCCACGCGGTGGCGGTGGTTGGCGGCGAGCCGGGTCAGCAACGCCAAATGCTCGTCCTGCAAAGGCCGTGTCAGTCCGCTGCCGAACAGGCAATCGACGAATAGCTCGCCGTGAATTTCCGCCTCGTTCGCAAGCACCTCGCCGCGATAGAGAGAACGCGCAACCCGGGCGGCATCGGTCTTGGGCTCAGTAGCCGCAATCACCGCTACCTTTCCGCCGCGATCCCGGATCGCTTCGGCAATCACATAGCCATCGCCGCCATTGTTTCCCGGGCCGCATAGCACGCTGACCCGATGATTTGCAGCCAGACGCCAGACCCAGTCCGCCGCGCCGCACCCGGCGCGCTGCATCAGTTCATCGACACTGGTCCCGCCCGCAATCAAGGCCTCTTCAGCCGCGCGCATTTGGGCGACAGTGAGGATTTGATCAGGGGTGCTTGGCATTGCTGCTCGTTGGCGCGCTGGGGTTCGATGCGGGGAACAGGTAGTGGTCATCACCCACGGTGATCTCGGTGTCCTTCCCGTTCGGTGTGACTTCGACTGGATCTGCCCCGTCGGTAGTCGCCAGACTTCGCCCATCCGCGAGAACCTCGAAGCGGCGAAAACTGCCATCGGGATGGCGGATAATCACACTGCTTTTGCCATTCTGGCTGATCCGTTCGACTACGCAGGCACTGGTAAATGTCTTGGCGTCACCGAGCGCACAGGCAATGCGCTCGGCTCCGGGATCGACTGCATCGCCAGCCGTTTTACTTGAGCAGGCGGATAGTGCCGCGAGCAGAAATGCGACGCTAGATATCCGCAAAAACATGGGTTTCCGCTTTCGCGCCGGGATGAGTCACCGCACCCTGCCAGGCCGGGCCGACATTGCGGGCATAACGCCACAATGCGCCGGAATTGTAGTCATTGCCCCGCGGCGTCCAAGCCTTCCGTCGCTCGGCGAGGTCGGCTTCTGAGACTTCGAGATCGATGGTGCCGTTCACTGCATCGATAGCAATGATGTCGCCGTCCTTGACCAGCGCAATTGGTCCGCCATCGGCAGCTTCGGGCCCGACATGCCCGATGCAGAAGCCGCGCGTTGCTCCCGAGAAGCGCCCGTCGGTGATCAGCGCGACCTTTTCGCCCATGCCCTGGCCATAAAGCGCAGCGGTGGTTGCCAGCATTTCGCGCATGCCGGGGCCACCCTTCGGTCCTTCGTTGCGGATGACGATAACGCTGCCTTCCTTGATCTGGCGCGCTTCGACGGCCGCAAAGCAATCTTCCTCGCACTCAAACACTTGCGCCGGGCCGCTGAACTGCAGCCGCGCCATGCCCGCGACCTTCACGATAGCCCCATCTGGCGCCATTGAGCCGCGCAGGCCAACTACACCGCCAGTGGGCGTGATCGGCGTTTTCACGTCGTAGATCACCTTCTGATCGGGATTCCAGGTAATCTCCTCAAGGTTTTCGCCGAGCGTCTTGCCTGTCACTGTCATCGAATTACCATCAAGGAAGCCGCCATCGAGCAGCGTTTTCATTGTCATGTAAACCCCGCCAGCATCGTGCATGTCCTTGGCGACATACTTCCCGCCGGGCTTGAGGTCGGCAATGTAAGGCGTTGATTTAAAAATCTCTGCCACGTCGAACAGGTCAAAATCAATTCCGCATTCGTTGGCCATTGCTGGCAAATGCAACGCGCCATTGGTTGAGCCGCCAGTGGCCGCGACGACGCGGGCGGCGTTTTCGAAAGCGGCGCGTGTACAGATGTCGCGGGGGCGGATATTGAGCTCGAGCAGCTTCATCACCTGCTTGCCCGCAGCCACCGCCACTTCCTCACGCGATTTATAAGGAGCTGGTGCCATATTACTGTTTGGCAAGGAAAGACCGATAGCCTCGGCAACACAGGCCATGGTGTTGGCAGTGAACTGACCGCCGCACGCACCGTGGCCCGGGCAGGCGGCCTTTTCAATCGCCGTCAGCTCCGAAAGCGGACAGGCCCCGGCAGAATAGCGCCCCACCGCCTCGAACACATCCTGCACCGTCAGGTCGCGGTCCTGATAGCGGCCGGGCAGGATGGAGCCGCCATAGACGAAGATCGACGGCACATTGAGCCGCAGCATCGCCATCATCATGCCAGGCAGGCTCTTGTCGCAACCGGCAAAGCCGACGATCGCATCATAGCAATGGCCGCGCATCGAGAGCTCAACTGAGTCGGCAATCACTTCGCGGCTGACCAGCGAGCTTTTCATCCCCTGGTGGCCCATGGCGATGCCGTCAGTGACAGTGATGGTGTTGAAACGGCGCGGCGTTCCCCCGCCCTGCTCCACTCCGTCACGGCAGATATTGGCCTGGAAATCGAGAGTGGTGTTGCAGGGAGCCGAGTCGTTGCCGGCCGAAACCACTGCAACGAATGGTCGCGCAATCTCTTCCTCGGTCATGCCCATCGCATAGTAGTAGGACCGCTGCGGCGCGCGCTCGGGGCCGACCGAAACGTAGCGGGAGGGGAGCTTGGACTTGTCGAAGATGTGCGGCACGGGAGGACTCCTTGTTGGCGCACGCTTTTGCGGGGATGTGTGTATGGGTCAAGGGTTTCGACAAATGCGATCGGCTTGATGCTGACGTTGGCATGGAACAATCTGGCAAAGCAGCGGTATATTTGTGCCAATCAGCCGGACCCGGAGAATGCCATGAAGTTCTTGATTCTCGTCAAGTCGAATCCAGGTCTCGAGGCACAAATCGATGCGATGGATCAAGCAGAGATGCGCAAATCGATGGATGCAATGGGCGTATTCAATGAGGAATTGAGGAAGGCCGGAGTCCTGAAGGATTGCGAGGGCTTGCGTCCGACTAAAGAGGCCAAGCGCGTGCACTTTGACGGACCGACGCGCAACGTGGCGGATGGACCGTTCCAGGGTGATCTCGTGGCCGGCTACTGGATATGGGAACTGCCCAGCATCGACGAAGCCGTTGCTTGGGTGAAGCGTTGCCCTAATCCAATGCCGACTCCGTCAGACATAGAGATTCGTCCAATCTAAGCAAATTCGCTCTTTGATTGGGCATTCATGCAAACCCCAATGCCACTGCATTACAAATCCGCCACAGCCGCTCAGCCCAGGCCACCTGGCCCGCATCCTCGGCAATCTCGTCCTGCCGGATCTCCACGCCAAGATACGGTCGCCCCTCGGCTTCGGCGTGGCAGTTCATGGTCGCGTTGAGCAATTTGCCTGAATAGGGCTGCTGGTCGCCCACAATAAGGCTCTCAGCCTCCAGCATGGGAATGGCCAGCCGGGCGGCACGGTCGTCGCCATTGTAGAGGATTCCGACCTGCCATGGGCGCTGTTCGTCGGAACTGGCGAGGCTGGGCGTGAAGCTGTGCAATGAGAGGATGAGCGCGGGAGGCTTGTCGTCCAATAGCGCGGCAAGAGCAGCGTGATAGGGGCGGTAGAATCGCTCCAGTCGCGCTTCGTGCTGATCGTGGCTCAGGCTGTTGCCGGGCACGGCGTGGCCGTCGCTGGCGATGGGTATGATTGCGGGAGCACGTTCCTCGCGGTTGAAATCGCAGACCAGCCGGCTGACATTGCCGAGGAATGCGGCTGTGCCGGGGCGCTGGGCCATGCGCTCGGCGACTTCGCGAACGCCGATGTCGTGGGCGATGTGAAGTTGGAGCAGCGCCGGGTCGATGCCGAGTTCGATTTCACCGGGTACGCGGTTCGAAGCGTGGTCGGCGACGATGAGAATGCCGCCAAAGCGCGGGGTGCCGATCAAGCTGTAGGGGGCATCGCTCACCGCAGTTTGCCTGCCAAGGTCCACCACTCGGGATGCCGTGCAGCTATCAATTCCAGCGCCCGCTCCAGATCGTCACGCTGCTCATAGAGCGCGAAGCAAGTCGCGCCCGAGCCAGACATGCGGGCCAATAATGGCGCCGTTGACGCCAAAGCTGCCAGCACTTCACCAATCGCCGGGCACAACGCAATCGCCGGTGTTTCAAGGTCATTGCGGCCGCTCAGCGCGATTTGACGTGCGCTGCCCAGCGGCAAGGCGCCCCGATCAACGCCGTCCCAGCCCGTGAACACCGGCCCGGTCGAGAGCGGCAAGCGCGGGTTGACCAGCAAGACGGGTATTCCGGCGAGGTCGTTTTCGAGCGGCGTAAGGTCGGTGCCGGTGCCATGGCCGAGGCAAGTCTCGCTGCGAACACATGCAGGCACATCCGCACCGAGCTTTGCCGCGCGCGCCTGCCAATCGTCCGGCATCCCGCTCCAGCGCTCGACCATGCGGAAAATCGCGCCCGCATCGGCCGAACCGCCGCCGAGGCCAGCAGCAACCGGCAATCGCTTTTCGAGTATGACTGACCAGCCGGGCGAGTGCTTCAAGGTGGTGAGCGCCTGCATCACGACGTTGCCGCTCGCATTGTTCAGCGCCCCGGCAAATTCGCCTTTGACATTGAGCACATCGTAGGCCGCAGGCGAGGCAGTCAGCTGATCGCCCTGATCGACGAAGGCGAACACCGTCTCCAGCTCATGGTAGCCATCCTCCCGACGCCGCCGAACATGCAGCGCGAGATTGATCTTGGCGTAGGCGATTTCGATCACTTAAATCCTCCCCGAGCTTGCTCGGGTAGGTGGCAGGTCGAAGACCTGACGGAGGGGCAAACCTTCTCCATTTGCGCTTGGTCCAATCCCCTCCACCCCCGCTTCGCGGCGGTCCCCCTCCCTGAGCAAGCTCGAGGAGGATTGATCACATGTTCGGATAGTTGGGTCCGCCGCCGCCTTCGGGTGTTACCCAGGTGATATTCTGGGTTGGATCCTTGATGTCGCAGGTCTTGCAGTGGACGCAGTTCTGCGCGTTGATCTGCAGTTTCGGGCCTGCGCTGTCAGTTTCCACGAATTCATAGACCCCTGCAGGGCAATAGCGCGCTTCGGGACCAGCATAGATCGGAAGGTTGATGGTGGTCGGGATTGCCGGATCGGCCAGCACCAAGTGACAAGGCTGGTCTTCCTCGTGATTGGTGAATGAGAAGGATACGCTGGTCAGCCGATCGAAAGTCAGAACGCCGTCAGGCTTGGGATAGGCAATCGGCTGGAACAGATCAGCGCGTTGCAACGCGGAAGCGTCGGTATGGTGCTTCATCGGCTTGATCACCGGCATCTTTAGATAGCGCGCCCACATTTCGATCCCTGCCAACGCGGTGCCCAGCAGATCTCCTTGAAATTTGGCGAGGATCGGTTCGGAATTTTGCACGAGTTGCAGCTCCTTGGCGATCCAGTTTGAGCGGACGGCATCTTCGTATTCGTCCAAGGCATCGAGTTCACGCCCTGCAGCGACGGCGGCTGCAATCGCTTCGGCCGCCAGCATGCCGCTCTTCATCGCGGTGTGGCTGCCCTTGATGCGCGGCACATTGACGAAACCCGCCGAACAACCCGCCAGCACGCCGCCGGGGAATGCGAGATGCGGCACGGCCTGCCAGCCACCCTCGTTGATCGCCCGCGCGCCATAGGAAACGCGCTTGCCGCCTTCGAGGATTGCGCGAATCTCCGGGTGGGTCTTCCAGCGCTGGAATTCTTCGAAGGGGTAAACATAGGGATTGGCATAATCGAGTGTAGCGACGAAGCCGAGCGCCACCTGATTGCCGGACTGGTGATAGAGGAAACCACCGCCGCCGCTGCCGCTCTCGCTCAGCGGCCAGCCCTGGGTGTGGAGGACGCGGCCGGGGACATGATTGGCCGGATCGATATCCCAAAGTTCCTTGATGCCAAGGCCATACTTCTGCGGCTGGCAATCGCGCTCAAGATCGTATTTCGATTTCAACTGCTTGGTTAGTGAACCTCGCGCGCCTTCACAAAACAAGGTATATTTGGCTGTGAGTTCCATCCCGGGCTGATAGTCGCCCTTGTGACTGCCATCTTTGGCCACGCCCATGTCGCCAGTCGCAACTCCCCGCACAGCGCCTTTTTCATCATAGAGGATCTCGGCGGCGGGGAATCCGGGGAAAATCTCGACGCCCAACTCCTCGGCCTTACCAGCCAACCAGCGGCACAGGCTGCCCAGCGAGCCGGTGTAATTGCCGTGGTTCGACATGAACGGCGGCATGACAATGTGCGGGATCGGCATTTTGTGGTTCTTGGTCAGAAACCAGTGCCAGTTGTCAGTCACCTGCGTCTCCGCCATCGGGCAGCCATCATCGCGCCAGTCAGGCAGCAACTCGTCGAGCGCCTTTGGATCGACCACCGCGCCGGACAAAATATGCGCGCCGACTTCCGAACCCTTCTCAAGAATGCACACCGTAAGTTCAGCATTGACCTGCTTGAGGCGGATGGCCGCTGCCAGCCCGGCAGGGCCGCCACCGACAATCACCACGTCATACGGCATTGATTCACGTTCACTCATGGCTTCATATCCCTCGGCCCGATTGCGTGCCCCGTGCGACATTCGCGCACAAGAGCCTTGATTGCTGCGCCCCGGCAGGTCAAGACCCGTGCATGGACAATGGCGGAAATTCCAGCCTCGCAGAGCAATTTGCCGCAGCCCTTGATTGGTGGCGCGAGGCAGGGGTCGACTATGACCTTGCGGACATAGCGCACGGCTGGATTGCGCCCGAGGTTGAGGCGGAGCCAGCCGAACCGCGACCTGGCGCTCTGGCCAAGCCGGAGCCTGCCCCGCCCGCACAAATTGATCGCGGAAACTGGCCGAATGAACTTTCGGGATTTGCGCCATGGTGGCTGGCCGAACCCTGGCTAGACGGCGGACAACAGGGGGGCCGGGTCGCGCCGCGCGGGACGCATGGGGCGCAACTCATGATTCTGGTTGCCGAGCCTGAGCGGGATGACGCTGCTGACCTGCTTTCGGGCCGGCAAGGCCGCCTGCTCAGCGCAATCCTGGCAGCGATGGGGCTGGCACCGGAATCCGCCTATGTGGCGAGCGTGCTGCCGCGCCATACCCCGCATGCCAACTGGGGCGAAGCAGCGGCACGCGGGCTTGGGGAACTCGCCTGCCACCATGTTGCACTCGCCGCGCCGCAGCGGCTGATTGTCTTTGGTAACAACATCCTGCCGCTGCTTGAACACGATCCAGCGAATTTTACTGCCGGAGCCGGGGAATTTAAGCATGGCAATACCAGATTGCCGATGCTGGCTGCCCGCGACCTAGCCGTGCTGCTTGAAAGGCCGCGTTGGAAAGCTGGCTTCTGGCAGAGCTGGCTGGATTGGACAAAGAGCGCTTGATGCCATTTGCAAATGCAGTGAAGATTGCGCTGGGCTGCGCCGCCCTCGCAGCCGCCTGGGTTGCACCTGCCGCGCGGGCAGACAGTGCTGCGGTCGATTATTTTCGCAACCGGCCCGATCGCGCCGCCGTGCCTGCGCTACTCAGCCAAGAGGAGCGCAGCTTTTATGAGAACCTGTTCGCAGCAATCGAGCGCAAGGACTGGGCACAGGTTCGCCTGCTGTTCGCCAACAAACCCGGCGGTCAGTTGCACGAGACGGCGAAAGCCGAATTTTATCTGGCTTCGGGCTCGCCGCGCATCGAGTTGGACGAACTCAACCAGTGGCTGAGCAAGAACAGCACTTCACCCGATGCCGAGCAGATTGCCCAGCTTGCCCTGAAGCGCGGGGCCCAGGCACTGCCAAACCTGCCTTATGCCCAACCGATGAGCAGCATGCCTTCGCTACCCAAGCGGATACTGCCGCGCGAAACGGGCGACGGGACGATGCCGGGCAGCATCGCCAGTGCAATCCTGGCCCGAATAAAGGCCGACGATCCGACTTCAGCGCGGGTCTTGCTCGACGGGATCGATTTTCAGCTCAGCGACGCAGCTCGCGCCGAATGGCGCCAGCGGATCGCCTGGAGCTTCTATATCGAGAATGACAATGCTTCCGCCTATATCATGGGCCAGCTTGCCGGTGCCGCAAGCGGACCCTGGGTAGCGGAAGGCTGGTGGACGGCAGGACTTGCTGCCTGGCGGCTGACCGACTGCGCGGGTGCTGCCGATGCCTTCGACAAGGCTGCCCAGCGTGCCGATAATCCTGAATTGAATGCGGCAGCGCGTTATTGGCAGGCCCGCGCAGTGGTGCGCTGCCGTCAGCCCGAAAAGGCATCCGCGCTGCTTCGGCTCGCCGCTTTTCGTGACGAGACGCTTTACGGCATGCTCGCGGCCGAGCAACTCGGCCAGAAGCTGCCCGGCGCCCATGCAGCCGCCGATCTGACCCAGGCCGACTGGCTGCAACTGCGCGATATCCCGAATATCCGCGCGGCTGTCGCGCTGACTGAAATTGGCCGCGACGATCTTGCGGACGACTCACTGCGCTATCAGGCGCGCATCGGCAGTCCCTCGCAATACCAGCCGCTTTCGCGCCTCGCGCGCGCGCTCGGCACACCTTCGACCCAACTGTGGATGGCCTATAACGCGCCGATTGGCGGCAAGGCCGAGCCGGCGACCCGGTTTCCGACGCCCAAGTGGACCCCGGTTGGCGGCTGGCAGGTCGATCCGGCGCTGGTCTATGCCCATGCCCTGCAAGAATCGGTGTTCCGTGCCGGCGTCGTCAGCCCAGCGGGCGCGCGCGGACTGATGCAGATCATGCCCTCGGCGGCGCGCGATCATGCGGCATCACTGGGCGTCTCGGGTTCCGCGAGCGATCTCAACAAGCCCGAAGTGAATCTCGCCTTCGGGCAGATCCATCTCAATATGCTGCGCAACGACCCCTCGACGCATGGGCTGCTGCCCAAGGTCATGGCTGCCTACAACGCCGGTCTCGTGCCGATTGCCCGCTGGAACACCGAGATTCAGGACAAGGGCGATCCGCTGTTGTGGATCGAGAGCGTTCCCTATTGGGAGACGCGCGGCTATGTGAATATCGTCATGCGCAATTACTGGATGTATGAACGTCAGGCAGGCGGCACTTCGCAAAGCCGGATGGCGCTGACGCAGGGCATGTGGCCGACGTTTCCGGGCATCTCTGGATCGCGCGGTGTGCGGATGGCAGAAAACGGGATGATTATGCGTGGCAATTGATCCGGAACGCTTGTTCAAGCCTATCAACATCGCGCTGCTGACCGTGTCGGATACGCGCGGGCCTGGGGAAGATACGTCCGGCGACATCCTGGCCGAGCGGATCAAGGACGCCGGGCACCGGCTGGTCGTGCGGGCCATCGAGAAGGACGATGCCGGCGTCATCGCGGGGCGACTCAACAACTGGATCGACGACCCGGGAATCGATTGCATCATCACTACCGGCGGCACCGGGTTGACCGGGCGCGACGTGACGCCCGAGGCGCTCGAGCGGGTCAAGGAAAAGGACATTCCCGGTTTCGGCGAAATCTTCCGGTTGATCTCCTTCAAGACCATCGGCACCTCAACCGTTCAGTCACGCGCCTGCGCCGTGGTGTCGCGTGGGACCTACATCTTTGCCCTGCCGGGCTCGAACGGCGCGGTCAAAGACGGTTGGGACGGGATTCTGGCCGAGCAGCTGGATAGCCGTAACCGGCCGTGCAATTTTGTCGAGTTGATGCCGCGGCTCAGGGAAATCTGATTTAACGTGCCCGTTCGACTGACATTGGGCTTGTTATTTTGTTCTGATTATGTTCTCAAGCTGCCATGCATGGATCCCCTGAGAGCAAGCACGGTCGCGGCGCCCAATCCGCTCATGTACCGCAGCGTTTCGCACTTCCCGCTCGCGAATCCGAAGGCGATTGGCTGGATGCGCGGGAGGTTGTTGATGGACCTGCGGAAAAGCTGCGGACAACTGTCACCGAGGAGTATCCCAAAAGCATCCTCAGTTTCAACCAGTCTCCCGACATCCCGTTTGGCCGCTCAGTCAATGCCTATCGCGGCTGCGAACATGGCTGCATCTATTGTTTTGCCCGGCCGACACATGCCTTCCATGACCTCTCGCCCGGCCTGGATTTCGAAACCAGGCTCTTTGCCAAACCTCGTGCGGCCCAGCTGCTGCGCGAAACGCTCGCGAAGCGGAGTTACACTCCCGCGCCGATTGCCATGGGCACCAACACCGATCCCTACCAGCCGATCGAGTCGCGCTACCGGATCACGCGCGAGGTGCTGGAACTGTGCCTCGAATGTCGCCACCCGGTGACGATCACCACAAAGTCCGACCGGGTGCTGCGCGATGTCGATCTGCTGGCCGAAATGGCTAGGAACCGCCTTGTCGCCGTCGGCATTTCGGTGACCAGCCTTGATCCAAAGCTCTCCGGCCTGCTTGAGCCGCGCGCGTCCTCACCAGCCAAGCGGCTGGCGGCGCTTGGCAAGCTGGTCGATGCGGGTGTGCCGACGCATGTCTCAGTCGTCCCTGTCATCCCGTCGATTACCGACGAATTTCTGGAGCGCATACTCGAACAGGCCGCTGCGCGCGGGGTACGGTCCGCCAGTTGGATCATGTTGCGCCTGCCGCATGAAGTTGCACCGCTGTTCCGCGAATGGTTGGCGACGCATTTTCCCGATCGCGCCGCCAAGGTGATGAGCATTGTCCGCGACATCCGCAGCGGACGGGACAATGATCCGGAATTCTTCTCGCGGATGAAGCCGAAGGGCGTGTGGGCCGACCTGATCCGCACCCGCTTCCGGCTGGCCGCCAAACACCTCGCGATGAACAGCGAAAAGCTTGATTTCGATTGCAGCCAGTTTCGCAGGCCCTCCCCGGACGGACAGCTTAGTTTGCTTTGACAACGGCTACTGGCAGGATCAATCTTCCGTTCGGGAGAATGAACGATGGCAACACTGGCAAAGTCGTTAGACGAAGCGCCCGGATGCGAGACCAAGCGCGGCACTTGCCCGATCTGCGGCGTGGGCTGTTACGTCACCGCAAAGATTTCGAACAACCGCCCGGTCTCGATCCGGCCAGATCGCACCGCCGGCTTCCCGGCCGATTGCCCGCGCGCCGGGCAGGCAGTCGAATATCATGACCACCCTGATCGGGTGAACTATCCGATGAAGCGCACAGGCAAACGCGGCGAAGGGATATGGGAGCGGATAAGCTGGGATCAGGCGCTCGACGAGATTGCCGAAAAGCTGGCAGCAATTCGCGACAGGCGCGGCCCCGAAGCGGTGCAGACCATGGGCGGGTCCTACAAGGGTGCTGGCGATTCGTCGTGCTGGCGCTGGTCCAACCTGTGGGGCACGCCCAACATCCTCTATCAAGGCAAGAACTGCGGCGAGGCAGAACTACTTTCCGAATGGGCGGTTTATGGCGACCAAGCCTGCATCGGCAATGCCGCAATCCCCGGCGTGACCAAAAGCCTGATCCTGTGGGGAGTAGGTGGTTCGATGGCACTCGCCAGCCAGCGCAAGAACCTGAAGGCTTTCCAGGCGGCGGGCGGCAAGATGATTGCTATCGATCCGTGCCAGACCGAAATTACCGATCTTGCCGACCTGTGGCTGCAGATCAGGCCCGGCGCCGATGGCGCGCTGGCCTACGGCATGCTGCACGTTATCATCACCGAAAAGCTCTTTGACGCCGAATTTGTGAGCAAATGGTGCAACGGGTTCGAAGCACTGAGCGAGGCGGTGAAGCCCTTCACGCCCGAGCGCACATCCGAAATCACCTGGATCCCGGCAGACAAGATCGTTGAGGCAGCGCGGATGTTCGCCACCAACACCCCTGGCCATATTCCGTTCGGGCTAGGCACGGCAGAGCTCGGCAAGGCGACAACTTCGGCAGTGTTTGGCAAGACCTATCTGCGCGCGATCACGGGCAATCTCGACGTGATGGGCGGGTCGCGATTCGCCGATCCGCCATCGGGCACCCACTTCCGCGAGGAAATGCATTGGGATAAGCTGATAGGACACCCGCTGCGCACGCGCGACAACATCAGCGCGGATCTGTGGCCGATTGCTTCAATCAAGGGCCTCAAGGCCTATCGCGCGGCCATGAGCAAGGTCCATCCGCTCGGAGTGGGACCAGCGATCTACAACGTGGTCGTCGCCCCTAGCGCGCTTCCTACTGCGATCCTCGAAAGCAAACCCTACCCGATCAAGGCCTTGATCCTCCAGGCCGGCAATCCGCTCGTCTCGCTCACAGATGCGCGGCGCTTGCACGAGGCAATGCTGAGTGACGAACTCGAGCTCAGTGTCAACATGGACCACTGGATGACGCCCTGCGGCGAACTGGCCGACTATGTCCTGCCCGCGACCGACGGCCTCGAACGGCCGCTGCTCAGCAATATGTGGGGGTTTGGTGACGCCCACTCGGCATCGCGCCGCACGGTCGATCCGCGATACGAGCGGCGCGACGATTATCAGCTGTGGCGCGAACTCGGCAATCGGCTGGGGCAGCGAGGCATGTGGCCCGATACGATGGAACAGTGGTTTGACGATATCCTCGCGCCGTCCGGCGTGACGCATGGTGAACTTGCCGACCGCGACATGCCTTGGGTTATGGCCGCGCCGCAATACAAGCGCTACGAAAATGCGGGCTTTGCCACCGCCTCCGGCAAGGTCGAGCTCTCCTCCGATCTCCTCGCCAGCCTGGGCTATCCGCCGATCCCCGCCTATGAGGAACCCGCCTGGAGCCCTGAGCGGACTCCCGAATTGTTTGCCGAGTTCCCGCTGATCATGTCGACCGGCAATTCACTCAAATGGTATTACCGCTCGCAGCACAAGCATCTGGCGCAGATGCGCAAGCAGCATCCGTATGCACTGCTCACCCTGCATCCCGATACGGCTGCCGGATTTGGCATTGCCGAGGGCGCCATGGTCTGGGTGGAAACGCCGATGGGAAAAATCCAGCAAATGGCAAAGTTCGACACGGGACTGCACCCCCGCGTCGTCCATGCAGACAGCCATATGTGGTACCCCGAGCGCGAGGCCGATGGCGATGCCCATTACGGGTTGTGGGAATCGAACATCAACGCGATCCTGCCGGATGGCGCTGCCTATTCTGACTATGCCGGCGACAATTATATGCGCGCACTGATCTGCCGGGTGACGCCGGTTGCGGCCGATTAAATCCGCTGACTTTAGTTAAGTCAGCAGCTTGATGCCCGATGCGAGCATGACCAATGCAAGCGCCGGACGCAGGAGGCGGTCGGGCGCACGGGTGGAAATCAGGCTGCCGACGATAACACCCGGTATCGAGCCTATCAGCAGGTTGCCAAGCAGCACGAGGTTGACGTCGCCAAGCAGCCAGTGGCCCAAGCCGCTGACCAGCGCGAGCGGCACTGCATGCGCTATGTCGGTGCCGACAATCCGCGAGATCGGCAGCTTGGGATAAAGCATCAGCAGCGCAGTCACGCCGATCGCGCCCGCCCCGACGGAGGAAATGGAAACAAGCAGTCCGATCACCGCCCCCAGAACAATCGTCGATGCCCCCGCAGTCCCCGGTTTCAACGGTTCGCGCGCGAGGGCCATGGCAATCAAGCGTCGCTGGAAGAAAACGGCACAACCAGTGAGGACCAGCATTCCGCCCAGAATGAGCAATATGACGTGCTCCGCCGACTTGTTGATTCGGCCAAAATGGGAAAGCACGACCAGCGTCGCGCATGCCGCCGGAATGCTGCCCGCCGCGAGTCGGCGGACGATCTTCCATTCGACAGTCGCGCGCCAGCCGTGGACACCAGCGCCGACCAGCTTGGTTGAGGCTGCATAGAGCAGATCGGTGCCAACAGCAGTCTGGGCAGAAATTCCGAACATCAGCACCAGCAATGGAGTCATCAGAGAGCCACCGCCGACCCCGGTCATACCAACGAGAATGCCGACCAGCAATCCAGCGAGAGCATGCAGAACGTCGAAATGCGCGAGAAGACTCATAGTCCTGCGTTCCCTATCGTAGGCCCACCGCCGCAACGCACGGCGCCCCTGCTATTTCCACTAGCTCGGCAGGTCGAATAACTCCTATCGCATATAATCTCTATTGATAGTGTCGACATTCTTTAAGGACATAAAGCCCGCCTATACAGGCCGACCTGCCAAGGGCCGCGCGGGCCCAAGCTTGCCTAAACGGCGCGCAGCGCTATAGCGCGGGCACATTCGCGGCGGGGACAAACGGATTTTGGTCAGCAATGAAAATCTTGACGGCAAGAGCTTCATGATGCGTGGGCCGATGCATATCGTTGACCCGCTCCACACTCCAGTGCGCGGCGATCTTGCCGATGTCCGGCTCGCCGGGTCCTACTTCGTTCCACATTATGCTGTCCCGCAACTGCGCCTGATTGGCACTGAAGGCGCTAAGCTTCTTTCGGCGGCCAGGATCGATGCGGATGTTGTCGAGGAGCTAGGCCACGGCTCAGCATTTGGCGTGCTGGACATCGCCGGCGAATGGGCCTGGGGTCAGGCCGATGGCGAAAGCGGCCCGGTCGGTTATGTCGCGCTTGCGCATCTGGCGGACCTCACATGAGCAGCACAGTCTTCATTGATGGCGCAGTTGGCACCACCGGACTCGAGATCGTCGACCGGCTGAGCGGGCGCAGCGAATTCACCCTGCTATTGCTCGACGACGACCAGCGCAAGCAGGACGGTGCTCGCCGCGATGCCTATCATAACGCCGATTTCGCCATCCTTTGCCTGCCCGATGATGCTGCACGCGATGCAGTTTCGCTCGCCGATGGCGCGAAAGTGCGGATCATCGATGCTTCGTCGGCTCACCGCGTCGCTGATGGCTGGACCTTTGGATTTCCCGAAGTGACCGGACGTGACAAAATCGCTTCGGCACCGCTGGTCAGCAACCCAGGTTGCTATTCCACCGGCTTCATTGCGCTGCTGGCGCCGCTGATCAGTCACGGCCTTTTGCCTGCTGACTGGCCTTACAGTTGCCATGCAGTGTCGGGCTATTCGGGCGGAGGCAAGGCGCTGATTGCCCGGTTCGAGGCCGACCCTGGCATTGCCTATCGCGATTATGCCCTGACATTGGGACACAAGCATGTCCCGGAAATGCAAGCGCATTGCGGCCTCGCCCATGCTCCGCTGTTTTCGCCGGCGGTGATACCAGCCCATCGCGGCATGATTGTCGAGATACCTTTGCTTCTCGGCCAAATGGCCCGTGCCGCATCGACCGACGGGCTGCGCGACTGCCTCGCTGATCATTATGCCGACAGTGCCGTTGTCAATGTTCACGACGATGCGCCTGAGGAATTGCTTCTGCGGCAAGCTATGGCTCCCAGCGATCGGCTCGATCTCTATGTGTTCGGCGCAAGGGATGGCAGTCAGGCGCGACTGGTCGCCGTGCTCGACAATCTTGGAAAGGGTGCGAGCGGTGCAGCAGTGCAGAACCTCAACCTGATGGCTGGCCTGGAAGAGACAAGCGGGCTGCGCCTTTGAGTCTTGAGCCTGTAAACTCCCGGCACGATGCCCAAGCATTGGGCAGTGCTTGCCTGATATTTGGTCACAATCGAAACTAATTCCGTAGTTTTCCATTGCTCTGCGCGGAGCAACGCTGAACGAATGTTGCGATTCGGCTCTTTTCCGCGCAGCCCGCATGCACTAACGCCGATTTTCCGCCTCTGGCATGATTCTTGATGGATGAAGCTGGAGGCACCACGATGTCCGATCGAGCAAGCGCCCGGTCGGCTCGATGTGCAGGGGTCCAGTCGTAGTGAAAAAGATCGAAGCCATCATTAAGCCCTTCAAGCTCGACGAAGTGAAGGAAGCGCTCCACGAAGTTGGCGTCTCCGGCATTACGGTGACCGAAGCAAAGGGGTTTGGCCGCCAGAAGGGCCATACCGAGCTCTACCGCGGAGCCGAATATGTCGTCGATTTCCTGCCCAAGGTGAAACTCGAGGTCGTCGTCCCTGACAGCCTGGCGGAACGCACGGTCGAGGCAATCGCCAGTGCGGCGCAGACCGGCCGGATTGGCGATGGCAAGATCTTCGTGATCCCCATCGAAAGCGCTTTGCGCATCCGCACCGGGGAGCGCGACGAGGACGCAATCTAGATTTGTTCAACCCCTCCATTTCAACAAAAAGGGCAAAACCACATGGCGAATACACCCGCGCAAATTCTGAAGCGCATCAAGGACGAAGAGATCGAGTGGGTCGATGTCCGCTTCACTGATCCCAAGGGCATCTGGCACCACCTGACGATGTGTTCCGACGTGATCGGCGAAGATGAGCTGACCGACGGCCTGATGTTCGATGGTTCGTCAATCGAAGGCTGGAAGGCCATCAACGAGTCGGACATGATCCTCAAGCCAGACCTTGATGCGGCCTATATCGATCCGTTCTCGGCAACACCGATGTTGATCCTGGTCTGCGACATCGTCGAACCTTCGGATGGATCGCTATATTCGCGTGACCCGCGCTCGACTGCAAAGCGCGCTGAAAGCTATCTCAAATCGACCGGACTTGGCGATACCATCTTCATCGGCCCCGAACCCGAATTCTTCATGTTTGACAGCGTCGAGTTCGATAACACCTACAACTCGAGCTTCTACAAGCTCGACGATGTCGAACTGCCGACCAATACCGGCACCGCCTATGAAAGCGGCAACATGGGCCATCGCCCGCGTGCCAAGGGCGGCTATTTTCCGGTTGGTCCGGTCGATGTGACCACCGACATTCGTGCCGAGATGGTCTCGACAATGAAGGAAATGGGCTTGCCCATGGACAAGCATCACCACGAAGTCGCCGGCAGCCAGCATGAGCTGGGTCTGACTTTCGGCAAGCTGGTCGAAACCTGCGACCGTATCCAGATCTACAAGTATGTCGTGAAAATGGTAGCCCAGGCCTATGGCAAGACGGCAACCTTCATGCCCAAGCCGATCAAGCAGGATAACGGTTCGGGCATGCACACCCACATGTCGATCTGGAACAAGGGCAAGAATACCTTTGCCGGTAGCGGCTACGCCGGCCTGTCCGACGCTTGCCTTCATTTCATCGGCGGGGTGATCAAGCATGCCAATGCGATCAACGCCTTCAGCAACCCGACCACCAACAGCTACAAGCGGCTGGTGCCGGGTTATGAAGCTCCCGTGCTGCTCGCCTATTCGGCACGCAACCGCTCGGCGAGCTGCCGCATCCCCTACGGTGCGGGCGAGAAGGCCAAGCGCGTCGAGTTCCGCTTCCCCGATCCGCTGGCCAACTCCTATCTGGCCACCTCAGCCATGCTGATGGCCGGCATCGACGGCATCCAGAACAAGATCCATCCCGGCGAGGCGATGGACAAGAACCTCTATGATCTGCCGCCGGAAGAGCTGGCCCAGGTGCCGACCGTTTGCGGATCGCTGCGCGAGGCACTCGACAGCCTTATCGCCGATCACGAATTCCTGCTGAAGGGCGGCGTGTTCACCCAAGATCAGATCGACGCATACCTTGAGCTGAAATGGCCGGAAGTGGCACGTTGGGAAATGTCGCCCTCGCCGGTCGAATTCGACATGTATTACAGCGGCTGATCTGATTCAGTTTGGTGTCGTACGAACGAACCCGGGCCGCAAGGTCCGGGTTTTTCGTTTTCCTACAGTGCATCCCCTGATTTAGTTGGCGATTGTATATTTGACAAACGCAGGCTTGCCTAATGGCACTGAGTCCGGCCATGGAGGCGGATGGTCACGCTCCACCTCGTCCCGCAAGATATCGTCGCCGATTATGAAGTGCACGAGTGGCGCAACGCTACCGGCATCCTAGCAACTGCTCATCCTGCCGAGTGGGCAGATACCATCGCAGTGTTGCGGGCCTTCGAGTTCAAGCGCAGCGAATTGCTTAAGGGCGGTGGAGGGAAAAGCGTCATCTCCACCAGAATCGACAAATTTCTTGAAGCGCGCGGATGGCGCGAAACCAAATTCGACACCAGCATCCGGGTTGACGACACCGAACGCGATTCCCCAACGCACAAGGTGGATTGCTTCAAGGGCCGTGTCGGGCTTGAGATCGAGTGGAACAACAAAGACCCGTTCTTTGATCGCGACCTCAACAATTTCCGGCTGCTGTTCGATTTGCGGGTGATCGATGTCGGGATAATCGTGACCCGTGCGAGCAATTTGCAGGCACTTTTCAAAACGCTCGGAAAAAAGGTGGCGGATAAATATGGCGCTTCCACCACGCACATGGACAAGTTACTGCCAAGGCTTGAAGGTGGTGGTGGCGGTGGTTGCCCGATACTGGCATTCGGCATAACGAGCGCAAAATATGTGGAAGATGACCTTCCTATAATTGAGAATGGGCCGACTGACGATGACACCGAGTGACGATCTGAAGGCATCGTGCGGGCGGAAAAAGTTCAAGACGATCCTCGCCGATCCGCCGTGGCGGTTCCAGAATAGCACCGGCAAGGTCGCGCCTGAACACCGTCGCCTCAACCGCTACAGCACCATGTCACTTCCCGAAATTTGCGAGCTGGCAGTCTCAGATGTAGCGGACGAAACTGCCCATCTTTACCTATGGGTGCCAAATGCGCTGCTTGCCGAAGGGCTGGAAGTGATGAAGGCGTGGGGCTTCACCTACAAGGCCAACATCGTCTGGCATAAAATCCGCAAGGATGGCGGGTCCGATGGGCGCGGCGTCGGTTTCTATTTCCGCAACGTCACCGAGATCCTGCTGTTCGGCGTTCGCGGCAAGAATGCTCGCACGCTCGCGCCGGGTCGTAGCCAAGTGAACTACGTTTCTAGCCGCAAGCGTGAGCACTCACGCAAGCCTGATGAAATTTTCCCTATCATCGAAGCATGTTCGCCGGGGCCATATCTGGAGTTGTTCGCAAGGGGTGCGCGCCGCCGCTGGAGTTCATGGGGCAATCAGGCGGAAGAGTATGCGCCATCATGGGCGACCTACAAGAACCATAGCGCCGCTGAGATACCTGCCGAGTAGCTTAGCCCGGCTTCTCTACCTTCGGCGGCCTTGGGGCCTTTGCCACCTTCCGCAGCGCCCGCTTGAACGTCTCTTCGTCCTCGTCGCATTCTAGGGCGCGTGCCGTCTCCTTGAATTTGTCTAGTTGACTCTTGTCGGCGTCGGCTTCCGTATGGGCCATGGCTGACGATACTCCAAAATTGGCATTGTTCTGCGACGAGGCTGGGAAGGACACAGATCGCTTCCTAGCCGTGGGCGGTGTCATTGTAGCACATTCCGACGTTTCCGCCATCCGCGCGGAGTTTATCCGCAGGAAGGCCCGGCTGAATCTCACGAAGGAAGCGAAGTGGCATTCGACGAAGAAGGCATCACTTGAAAAGCATCGGGACCTTATCGATTGGACGTTCTCGTTGATCGCTAAGCGTGAACTGCTCTTCCATTGCCTCTTGGTCGATTTCCAGCGCTTCAATCACGAATTGCGCGACGACGGCGGGAAAGCTGAGAGCATGAAGCGCATGTATTACCAGCTCATCCTTCATCGTTTGCTTAAAAAGCATGGAAAAACAAATAATTGCTATGCGTTGATCGACAAATGCAATGAGTTAGATGGACTTCAAAAGCTGAAGCAGGGGCTAAACTCCGCATCGAAGTCCTATGGTTGCAACAATGCGCTCAAAGTCATCGAATTCCGAGATTCAGAAACCGAACCGCTGCTCCAAATCAACGATCTCATTCTGGGCGCGATATGCGCACACAAAAACCGGCGTTTCGAGGATGAGGGCGCGGGGCAATACAAGGCGAACCTCGCCGGATACGTCCTCGGAAAGTCCGGCCTTCTTAACTATGAGGGAAACACCCCGATCGCCAAAACTGACTTTAGCATCTGGAATCTAAGCTCAAGTCTGATGAAGGGCGGTGCGTAATCCTGAGCATTTCTGCAAGCCGGCCTTACGCCAGAGATTCAGACTACGCACCGTTTTTGCATGATAGCGAATGAACCTGAATCGTCAATGAATCAGACCTTCCGCCGCTTTGGCAAACGCATTGGGAGCCACAGTTGAACCGGCCTTCTCCGTTCAAAATCGTATGGCTTAGGCGACCTTCGCAGGCCCCTCATAAGTCAGGCGCTTGCCAATGACGCCGGAGAGCGCAGCGCTAAAGCGGTCGGTGTCATTGCAGCCAAGGGCGGCGCGGTTGTTATAACGGAACTCGAACTCGGCCAGATAGCGGTGCAGATGCTGCTCG
>JBDSSP010000145.1:0-5620 GCA_039928735.1 Novosphingobium sp.
GGACGCCAGCCGGGCGCGGTGACGATCCAGTGGGCCTCGCCCTCGACCACGACGAAACCCAGCGATTCCAGTATCTCGCGCTGGCGCGACGGCGTGACGTCGACCCCGCCGAGCTTGCCGCATAGCGCGGTGTCGTAGTTCACGGTGTGCTGCGCGGCGGGCAACGCCCCGGCGCGGACGATGGCCGAAGCCTCGCCCCCGCAAATCTCGAGGATCAGCGCGGTCAGCAGCTCCAGTCCCGGCTCGACGAACCCCAGATCGACCCCGCGCTCGAATCGGCTGCGCGCGTCGCTTGCCAGCGCCAGCGTCTGTCCGGTGCGCGCGATCCGCGCGGGATCGAAATAGGCGACCTCCAGCAGCACATCGCGGGTGGTCTCGGAACAGCCCGAATGCTCGCCGCCCATGATCCCGGCGATGTCGTGCACTTGCGCTTCATCGGCGATCACGGTCATTTCGCCATCAAGTTCGTAGACTTTGCCGTTGAGCGCCACGACCGATTCGCCTGGCTTGGCGCGCCGGGCCACGACTGCTCCAGTCAACTTGGCAAGATCGTAAACATGCGCGGGGCGGCCATGCGCCAGCATCACTGCGTTGGTTATATCGACCAAGGCCGAAATCGGGCGCTGGCCTGCCGCTATCAGCCGCGCCTGCATCCAGTCAGGCGAGGGGCCGTTTTTCACGCCCCTGATCACCCGGCCATGGAATGCCGGGCAGCCTTCGGGATCCTCGGTGCGAATTTCGACCGGGCAGGGAAAGCTGCCGGGAATGCTCGCAACATCGATCGGCACCAGTTTGCCCATTCCCGCCGCTGCCAGATCGCGGGCAATGCCGCGCACGCCCATGCAATCGGGCCGGTTGGGGGTGATCGCCACGTCGAACACGGGATCGGAGCCGACATAATCGGCATAGGAGGTGCCCACCGGCGCATCGGCGGGTAGTTCGACGATTCCCCCAAGGTCTCTGGCGTGATCCTCGCCGAGTTCGAGTTCGCGGGTCGAACACATCATGCCGTTCGATTCTACCCCGCGCACCGCCGCAACCTTGAGCGCCATGCCGGTTGCCGGAACCTTCGCTCCCGGCAGACCCAGCACGCCGACCAGACCGGTGCGCGCATTCGGTGCGCCGCAGACGACTTGCAGCGGTCGGCCGCCATTAATGTCAGCTCCGGCGTCGACGGTGAGAACTTGCAGCTTGTCAGCCTGTGGGTGCTTTTCAGCGGTGAGCACTCTGGCGATGCGAAACCCGGCGAGCTTCTCTGCCGGGTTCTCAATGCCTTCCACCTCAAGTCCGATGGCATTGAGCTTGGTCGCCAGCTCCCCAACCGAAGCCTGCGTATCGAGATATTGCCTGAGCCAGGAGAGCGAAAACTTCATGCGCCCGCTCCCTCAGTGCTTCCCACCCCGGCAGAAAGCGTCGGCACATCGAGCGGCGAGAAGCCGTAATGCGCCAGCCAGCGCACATCGCCATCGAAGAACGCGCGCAGGTCATTCATGCCGTATTTGAGCATCGCCAGCCGGTCGACGCCGACACCGAAGGCAAAGCCCTGCCAGAGGTCGGGATCAAGCCCGCCCGCCGCCAGCACATGCCGGTTGACCATGCCGCTACCCAGCAATTCCATCCAGCTGTGCCCCGGTGCATCACCGCTACCGCCGACGACACGCCTGCCTCCCTCAAAACTATAGCCGGTATCGACCTCGACCGAAGGTTCAGTGAATGGGAAGTAGCTGGGGCGCAGGCGCAGCACGATGTCATCGCGCTCGAAGAAGGCCCCCAGCATCGTTTCCAGCGTCCACTTGAGGTGGCCGAGGTGAATGCCCTTGTCGATCACCAGACCTTCGATCTGGTGAAACATCGGGGTGTGAGTGGCGTCGCTGTCTGAGCGATAGACCCTGCCCGGGGCGATGATTCTGAGGGGCGCGCCCTGCTCCAGCATGGTTCTGATCTGCACTGGCGAAGTATGCGTGCGCAGCAGCATTTCCTCGCCGCTCTCATTCCGCTCGGGGAAATAGAAGGTATCGTGCATCGCCCGCGCGGGGTGGCTCTCGGGCATGTTGAGCGCAGTGAAATTGTGCCAGCCGTCCTCGATCTCGGGGCCGGTCGCAACCGCAAAGCCGAGGTCTGCGAAGATTTCCGCGAGTTCGTCCATCACCTGGCTGACCGGGTGGATGGTCCCCCGTGGGCTAGCCGGCGCGGGGAGTGAAAGATCAATGCTCTCACTTGCCAGCCGGTCTTCCAGCGCCTCAGTTTCGAGAGCGTCCTTACGGGCGGCGAGTGCAGCCGAAACGTCTTCGCGCAAGGCGTGAATCTGTGGGCCTACTGATTGGCGCTCGTCTGCCGACATCGCGCCCAGCATCTTGAGCAATCCAGAAATCGAGCCCTGCTTGCCAAGATATTCCACGCGCAGTGCCTCGAGTTCATAGAGATTGCCCGCTGCGGCAATGCGCGCGAACGCCTGGCTGCCGGTTGCTGCGTAGTCCACTGGAATTCCGTCCGCTCTTCAGGTGCCGAGCCGCGCTCCATAGGGCCCGATTTGCCGAATCGCAATCAACGCGGGCGCTTTGGCCCGTCCGGACTATCGAGGGTCTGTGCCGCCGAGCCGGCCATGCGGTCCCGCTCGCGCATGATTGCGCCGATCAGCGGCTTGGGCAGGGCACCATACTGGCTCGGCGACATGCCCATGAACTGGCGGCAATCGCGCACGAATTGCGACTGGTCATGATAGTGGCCATCCATCGCACCGATCCATTTCAGCGATGGATCGAGCATGAACTGGCTGAGGCTGCGAATGAAGCGCTGGCGGCGGAGCAGCAGCTTGGGCGGAAAGCCGAATGCGCGGCGGCACAGGCGTTCGGCGGTGCGCTGGCCGATACCGGCGCGCTCAGCCAGCTGGACGACCGTGGCGATTTCTGGATCGACCAGCGCCGCGTGAATAGCAACGATGCGCTCTTCTTCCGGCACTTGGACATCAAGATGATCGCGAAAATGGTCGGCAATCCGGACTTGTTCCGCTTCCACATCGCCCGCACTGTGCATCAGATAATCGGCGAGCGGGCGGAACGCGGCGAATGCCGGGTGGGTGTTGCCATCGAGCAGGCCATCGGCGAAATCGCCCGCTGCGGCTCCGACAAATTTTGCCCAACCCAGCGGCAGCAGGCCAATGCCCCACATCCGGGTCGAGCCAATGGTAAAGCGCACGGCCCGTGAACTTGGCCCGGTGACAGGGAAGGTTGTCCCGGCCACTCGCGCGCCAGAGAGCGATTCGGCCACTGGCAGGCAGCCCGAATGAAAGCGCAGATTGGCCCATTCAGGAAGCAGATAGTCTCTGACAACGCCGCCATTGGCGACCTCGCATTCAACGAGATAGAAGGTTGTGAAATAGCGGCGCAAATCCGGCGGCGGCGGGAAAAACCGCACATGCACATCGCAATGTGGCGACACCAAACCCTACCCCGCTATTGGCGACCCATTTTTGTCAAACAGTTGAATAGGATAGGGGAACCTGTTGCGCAAGCAAAAGGGCGCGGCTGGCTTGGCCAACCGCGCCCCGAAACTGTTTGCCTTGCCAGCCGATCAGGCGGGCAACGCAGCCTTGGCTTGCGCGATGAGGGTAGTGAAAATGCCGCCCTCGTTCATCGCAAGATCGGCCATGGCCTTGCGGTCCAGCTCGATGCCGGCCAGCTTGGTGCCGTGGATGAACTGCGAATAGGTGAGGCCCTCGGCGCGCACCGCAGCGTTGATGCGCTGGATCCACAGCCCGCGGAACGACCGCTTCTTCACCTTGCGATCGCGATAGGCATATTGGCCGGCCTTTTCGACCGCCTGCCGCGCGACGCGGATGGTGTTCTTGCGGCGACCGCGGAAGCCCTTGGCCTGCTCGAGAATATTCTTGTGCTTGGCGCGGGTGGTTACACCCCGTTTGACTCTTGCCATAATTCAGTACTCCGGAATTTTGTTCAGTTCACAGCCCGTAGGGCGCCCACTTCTTGATCACCTTTGCATCTGCATCGGAAATCACGTCGGTGCCGCGGTGCTGGCGGATGTACTTGGCGTTGTGGCTCATCAATCTGTGCCGCTTGCCAACCGCGCCGTGCTTGATCTTGCCGGTTGCGGTGAGCTTGAAGCGTTTCTTGACGCCGCTCTTCGTCTTGAGCTTGGGCATTTTCGTCTCCTAGTTTTGCGACGTGACCGGCCAGCCCTGGCAGCCCTTGATAGCCAGGCGGGCCCACGAATCTCCCGAAATGAAGATTCCTCACGCGTTCGCGAAGGGCGGGCCTTTAGGTCGGCTTCGGGCAAAAGGCAAGCGCCGCGATGCAGCAGCAACGCGCCCTATCTGGTCCGCGCGGCCGCCCGGCCGATCTCGACCAATTCGTGAGCCAGCAGGAGTTCGGCGTTCTGGCTGTTGGTCAGCAAATCGACATGCAACGCGGCGAGGCGTGAAATCAGCCGCCCCGCCCGCTTGCCCCGCCAGCGCGTCAGCTGCACCGAGATATCACGCTTGTCCTTCCAGAAGATCCGCCGCGCCGCCGACTCGCTCTCGATCAGCTTACCAACATCGCCGCGCGGGCCGAGTTTGGCGGCGAGCGCGCCAAGCTGCGCGGCGCGGCGCTCGAATTGCAGCAACAGCCCGACCGGATTGAGCCCCAACTCGCGCATCCGGTGCAGCTCGCCCGGAATGCGGGCAGACTCGCCGCCGAGCACCGCATTGACCAGCGGCGCAAAGCCATCCTCCTCGGTCCGCGCGCCGATGGCATCATAGGCAGCGGCATCCGCCCGGCGCGGGCTTTCCGGGCTGGCGTCCAGATAGAGCGCCAGCTTGGTCAATTCGGATCGCGCGAGGCGGGTATCGAGACTGGCGGCGCGGGCAATGCGTTCGGCAAGATCGTCGCCGAGTTGCAGCCCGACTGCTCCCGCCATGTCGCGCACCGCAGAGGCGACTGCGCGCAGTTCGGGCGGATGAAACATCGCCACCAGTGCATCGCTGCGCGCCTCAAGCAATTTGGCAGTTCGGCTTTTATCGGAGGCCCCGCTGGCGATAATAAGCACCGGGCAAGGTTGGCCCTCTGTCTCGAGTAGCACGGCTACGGCGTCATGCGCTTCATCGCCCTGCGCGCGCACGAAGATATGCCGGGTGCCACCGAACAGCGAATTGCTCCGCGCTTCATCGCCCAGCTTCACCGGATCGCGCTTGAGCTCCCCGCCGGTTAGTTCGATGCGCTCGCCGGGCTCGGCAAGCAGCGAAACAATATGCTCCGCCGCATCGCTGGCACCAGCCTCGTCGGGACCGCAGAAGAAGAACACCCGCGCCGCCGCCGCCGCGCGCGTAGCGAGGCTGGAAAAGTCGCGCTGCGAGGCTTTCACTTTGAGGCGCGGAGTTGCAACGCAATCGCCGTAACCATGCGGTCGGCGACATCGCGGCTGAGGTTTTCCAGCGCGGTGTTTTCTGCCGCGATGGTGGCATATTCCGATGAGACGACATCGATTCCCGCATCGGAACCCGCCGTCGCATCGAGCACGATGTTGCCATTGGTCAGATCGACCAGCTGGTAACGCGCGCGCAAGGTGCGGCGTTCGCGGCCGATGGTATCGTCCGAAAGCAGGCCCAGCCCTTCCAGCCTGTCGT
>JBDSSP010000146.1:0-6720 GCA_039928735.1 Novosphingobium sp.
CCTGCCCGGGAGACCGGGCCTGCCCGGTCACCAGAAATTTTGGCCGGGTTGCTCCCCGATAGCTCAGCGGTAGAGTAGGTGACTGTTAATCACTTGGTCGTAGGTTCGAATCCTACTCGGGGAGCCATTATTTCTGTCAAATATTTGATTTGCAGAAATAAAAATGGTCTCTGCCACGGAGCGTGTCTGGATCAGGCTTGCGATATCTTTGGGAAGTTGATCCAGAAAGCTCATCGCCGCGCTCCAGTTTGCAAATTACCAATTCTCTGCAGCCCTCCGAACAATTCTCGCAGTTCACTCTGCATGTGACTGCGATGTCAAGCGAACGCATGTGCAAAAAAGCCATCTCGGGCTTCGGTCAGTCGGACATTCAGCGCAAGCCAATTGCGCTGCCGTTTGAGCTGGCGGTGCGCGCTTGCGAACAGGCTATCGGCGATGCCGGCCTGCGCCCTGAACACATTGACGGAGCCGCCTGCTGGCCGCCGGTGCCAGCGGGAGCTGTCACGGGTGCCGGTGCAGCCGGGATTGCCGATATTACGAGCAGCCTGCGGGCTTCCATTGAGCCCAAACTGTACAGCAGGCTTGCATCCCGGCTTCAAATCCGTGACAGGCAAACAGAGAATCAAAGCAGAAATTGAGAGAGGATTACTCCATGGCCGCCCGCACGCTCGATTGCTCGGACATCGACCAATATCTCGGCAAGGCGATTACTTCGTCGCGCATCCGCGAGCCGATCTCCAACAACGACATCCGCCGCTGGGCACATGGCATGCACTATCCTAACCTGCTGCACTACGATCCCACTTTTGCGGAACAGAGCCGCTATGGGAAGCTTGTCTCCATGCAGAGTTTCCCCTGCGCGGTTGACGATGGCATGGGCACCGCACCGGCCTGCGTCGGCTGCATCCCCAATTCGCATCTGCTGTTCGGCGGCGAGGAATGGTGGTTCGAGGATCGCCGGGTTTCGGGCGGCGACTGGATCTTCAATGAGCGGATTCCCTTCGACTACGTTGTCAAGGAAACCAAGCTGGCGGGACCCACCTGCTTTCAGCGCGGCGACAACTATTACACCAACCAGCATGGTCAGCCGCTCGCAAAACAGCGCTCTACTACAATCCGCTATGATGCCGCAGCCGGCGGCGAAAGCGTCAACCCCGCCGAATTCGACGAGCCAGAGTGGAGCGACGACCAGCTGGAAGCGATGGAAGAGCGCAAGCTGGGCTGGATCCGCATGTTGCGCGTGCTTGGCCACAAGGAACGCTGGTGGGATGACGTCAATGTCGGCGACCAGTTGCCCGAACGCGTGTTCGGCCCGCATTCCGTTGCCAGCTTCACCACCGAGTGGCGCTCGTGGATCATCAACACCTGGGGTGCTATGCAAGGCCGCAAGCTCGATCTGGCGGCGCTCGGCTTCACGCCGGAAATGGCCGGCTTCGAAAACGACCCTGATGTGCTGCTTGAAAACCCCGAAATCACTGACGGCGCCTATTTCGGTCCGTCGCGCGGGCATCTGTTTCCGAAATTCGCACGCCGGATCGGCATGCCACGCGCCTATGGCTATGGCGGCGCGATGGGAGCCTGGGTGATCGATTTCATGTCAGGCTGGGCAGGCGAACACGGCATGGTCGTGCATACCGCGGCAAACTTCCGCGGTCCGGCACTATCGGGTGACGTTACTGTGCAGACAGCCGAAGTGACCGGTAAATCGGTCGACGAAAAGGGCCGTCACCTGATCCACGTCAAGCACCTGATGGCAACCCATACCGGCTCGACAATGGCAACAGGAACGGCGGAGATCGCTCTGCCCAAAAAGCCGGCCTGACGGCGCGAGCCTATCGCAGCAGCAACTGACCGCCCGCCCACAGTGTGAGGGCGGCGGTCAGCCAGCGGATGACGCGTTCTGGCAGCAATCGCAGCGCCAGCACGTTGCCAATCTGTCCGCCGATCGCGACCGCGACGAGCAGCCATATCCCGGTGTCCAGCGTTTGGATAAAGCGACCCGCCCCGGCCTTGAGCAATTGTCCAACAAGCCCGGTGAGCGAATTTATCAGGATGAACAGGCTGGTCGTCGCCGCAATCCTCCGCGCCGAATCCCAGCGGGTCAGATGCAACAGCGGCGCGAGGAATATCCCGCCGCCAATGCCGACCAAACCCGCAAGATAGCCCAGCGGAGCCGCCGCGAGCGGCACCCAGCGCGCCAGCGGGTCGGCCCTGCTGACGCGCTCCGGCGCGCGGGGTAGCAGCAATGCAATACCGGCAAAAATCAGGCTCGCGCCCAAGGTCAACAGGAACGCTTTTTCCTTGATCGGAGTCAGCCCGCCGAGAAAGGCCAGCGGCGCCGCGATCAGTGCAAGCAGCAAGGCGCGGCGCCAGGGCACTTCCCGTGCGCGCGCAAAGCGGAGGCAGGAGCCAGTCACCACAAGGATATTGCACGACAGCGCCAGGATCGGCAGTGCCCTGAAGTCGGTATGGGCCAGCGCGAGCAGGGCGTTGTAGGTCGACCCGCCACCAAACCCGACCGAAGCATAGAGCACGGCCGTAGCGAAGAAACCAAGAGGCAGCCAAAACATCAGCCCGTTCTCTTGGCTATCTGGTCAGTCAGGCCATCGCCCCATGGCAATGCTTGTATTTCTGACCCGAGCCGCAAGGACACTGGGCGTTGCGCGACAAACCCAGGTCGGCATAAGGATCGGGGCCGCCCAAAGCGACTTCGCTGCCGAGCGCGCCCATCATGGCCATCGCTCCAGGGGTCGCGACATGGCTGTCGTCCTCGCCGCTGAAGGGATCGATGTGGCCGGTGAGGAAATCGGGCAGATCGGGCAGCGAAAGGTCCGCTGGCGGCTGCATCGAGAGTTCGCTATTTGACAGTATCCGGGTGACATCCTCGCGGATCACCTCCAGCATCCGCTCGAACAGGCCGAACGCTTCCTGCTTGTATTCGTTGATCGGTGTCTTTTGCGCATAGGCGCGCAGAAAGACCACCTGGCGCAGCGCATCCAGCGTGGCGAGATGTTCTTTCCAGTAGTGATCAAGGCGTTCCAGCAGAACGCTTTTTTCAACGTGCCGCCAGATTTCCGGATCATTGCCCGCGCGAAGCTTCTCAACCTTGGCGTCGGCCAGCACGATCAGGCGTTCGGTGATCGTATCGGGTTCCAGCCCGTCCTCGGCCAGCCATTCATCGACGGGTACTTCGACGCCCAAAACTTCTATGGCGCGCTCGCGCAAGAGGTCGAGGTCCCACTTTTCAGGGTATGATCCAGGCGGGCAAGCATCGCCCACCAGCGTGTTGACTGTGTCATGGCGCATATCGACGACGACATCGTCGACCGTCTCGGCGTCCATGATATCGGCGCGCTGCTCGTAGATTACCTTGCGCTGGTCGTTCATCACGTCATCGTATTCGACGACCTGCTTGCGAACATCATAGTTGCGCGCTTCGACCTTTTTCTGCGCGGTCTCGATGGCCTTTGACAGCCACTTCGAACCGATCGCCTCGCCATCGGCCAGGTTGGAATTCATCATCCGCGAGAACAGCGTGTCGGGGCCGAAAATCCTTAGCAGATCATCCTCGAGGCACAGATAAAAGCGCGACAGGCCCGGGTCGCCCTGACGGCCCGAGCGGCCGCGCAGCTGGTTGTCGATGCGGCGGCTTTCATGCCGCTCGGTGCCCAGCACGAACAGCCCGCCGGCATCGAGCACGGCCTTCTTCTCGGCTTCGATCTGTCCCTTGATCCGCTCAATCGCCGCGTCGCGCTCGGAGCCTTCGGGCATGTCCTTGAGCTCATCGTCGACGAGGAATTCGAGGTTGCCGCCCAGTTTGATGTCAGTACCGCGTCCGGCCATATTGGTTGCGATGGTCACCGCGCCGAGCCGACCGGCCTGCGCCACGATATGCGCTTCCATCTCGTGGAACCGGGCGTTGAGAACGTTGTGCTTGACGCCTTCCTTGTTCAGGAATTCGGACAGCAGTTCGCTCTTTTCGATCGACACCGTGCCGACCAGCACGGGCTGGCCCAGCTCGCTTTGAAGCTTGATCCGCTTGGCGATCGCGGCGAACTTGTCGAGCGTGTTCTTGTAGAACTCGTCTTCCTCGTCGATCCGCTCAACCTGCACATTGGTCGGGATCGAGACCACGCTCATTTTGTAGATGTCATAGAATTCAGATGCTTCGGTCGCCGCCGTGCCGGTCATGCCCGAGATCTTCGGGTACATGCGGAAGTAATTCTGGAAGGTGATCGAGGCCATTGTCTGGTTTTCAGGCTCGATCTGTACGCCTTCCTTGGCCTCGACCGCCTGGTGCAGTCCGTTCGACCAGCGCCGCCCGTCCATCATACGGCCGGTGAACTCATCAATGATGATGACCTTGTCATCCTTCACGATATAGTCGGTGTCACGCTTGAACATGACGTTGGCCTTGAGCGCTTGATCAAGGTGATGGACCACCTGGGTGTTCTCGATATCGTAGAGGTTGGAACCGATCAGCAGCCCGGCATCTTCCAGCAGGCGCTCGACCCGCTCGACACCGTCTTCGGTTAGCGTGATGTTCTTGCTTTTTTCGTCGGCTTCGTAGTCTTCGGGGACAATCTGCTTCACGATGGCATCGACAGAAATGTACAGATCGGTCTTGTCGTCGGTCGGGCCGGAAATGATCAGCGGGGTGCGCGCTTCGTCGATCAGGATCGAATCCACCTCGTCGACGATGGCATGGTTGAACGGCCGGTGGACCATCTGGCTGCGTTCCTGCTTCATGTTGTCGCGCAGGTAGTCGAAGCCAAGCTCGTTGTTGGTCGCATAGGTGATGTCGGAATTATAGGCCTCGCGCCGTTCCTCTTCGCTGAGATTGGGCACGATCACGCCGTATGTCATGCCGAGGAAGTTGTAGATTTGCCCCATCCAGTCGGCATCGCGGCGGGCGAGATAATCGTTTACGGTGACGACGTGGACGCCCTTGCCTTCCAGCGCATTGAGATAGACTGCCAGCGTCGCGACCAGGGTCTTGCCCTCGCCAGTCTTCATTTCGGCGATCTCGCCGCGATGGAGGACAATGCCGCCGATCATCTGCACATCGAAATGCCGCATGCCGAGCACCCGGCTTGACACCTCGCGGACTGTCGCGAAGGCTTCGGGCAACAGGTCGTCAAGCCCCTCGCCCGCTTCGAGGCGCGCGCGGAATCGCGCGGTCTGTCCGGTCAGCTCCTCCTCGGTCATGGCCGCAAGCGCGGTCTCGAAACCATTGATCTGCTGGACGATCTTGTCGATCGACTTGACGTAACGATCGTTGGATGAGCCGAACACGGCCTTGGCAATTGCGCCGAACATATCGAAATTCCTGCTTTTTATCGGGGGCCGAATGCGGCGTGCCTGGCGCATGGGCGCCAGAGCCTATCCGGAAGAATGGCGGAAATGTTGCGGCGCGCTATTCGCGCGCGCGGTCAATGCCGGGGAGGACCGTGGGGGTCAGGACAATGCGCTGAGGCGCAATTACCTGAACTCGCTGAAGTTGCCACGCACTGCCCGAAGCCGGTCTGCTGACGATCTGGCTGACAATGGCTATCCGCTTGCTGACGCCACTCTGCTGCACGGTCACTTCGGACCCTGCCGAGGCGACTACGCGCGCCTGCGTCGGCGCTGATTGCGCAACCAGCCCGGTCAACAGGGCAAGCAGAGTGAGCAGAAGACGTGTCATCCGGCGGGACAGATAGGGAATGTTGAGTCGCGCGTCCAGCCCCGCACGATCCGCATGGACGCGAAGTCCATCTGAAACTAAGGCAATCGTCATGTCCCAAGCCATCTCCCCGCTCGCCACGCCCTTCCCTGCCCTACCTCAGATCGCCGGGGTGACACCGCGCATCGCGCGCGCTGGCTACAAGGATTGGGGTCGCTGTGACCTGACCTATGTCGAACTGGCCGAGGGCACTGCGGTGGCAGGGGTGTTCACGCGGAATGTGTGTTGCTCCACCGAAGTTGAACTGGGCCGCGAGCAGATCAAGGCCGGGCGCGCCCGGGCGCTGGTGGTCAATGCCGGCAACAGCAATGCGTTCACTGGCTATCGCGGGCGCGAGGCGGTCGAGCAGATCATGGCGCAGATCTCGCAAAGCCTGGGCTGCGAGCCGGGCGAAGTGTTTGTCTCTTCGACCGGGGTGATTGGGGTGCCGCTGCCCAAGGACAAGGCGCAGGACGGAGTCGCCGCGGTGCTGCAAGCGGCGCCCTGTTCGTGGGAAGAAGCCGCCCGCACTATCGGGACCACTGACACTTTCCCCAAAGGCGCGGGTGCCCAGGCGGTTGTCGGCGATACCACGGTCACGCTCGCCGGGATCATCAAGGGCAGCGGCATGATCGCGCCTGACATGGCGACGATGCTGGGCTACGTGTTCACCGATGCCGCCGTCGCGCCTGACTTTTTGCAGGCATTGCTTTCAGCCGCGAACTACCGGACGTTCAGCTGCATCACCGTCGACAGCGACACTTCGACCAGCGACACGGTGCTGGCCTTCGCCACTGGCCAGGCGGGCAATGCTCCCATCGAGAACTTCGACAGCCCGGGCGCGGATGCCTTTGCCGCCGCACTCGAAGCGGTTTGCCACCAGCTCGCCCACCTCGTGGTTCGTGACGGCGAGGGTGCGCAGAAATTCATTGCCATCGAAGTCACCGGCGCGGTTAGCGATGACAGCGCGCGCAAGATCGGCCTCGCGATTGCCAATTCGCCGCTGGTCAAGACGG
>JBDSSP010000147.1:0-13734 GCA_039928735.1 Novosphingobium sp.
ACTTCTGCCCCAGCCTTCCGCCCTGATAGACGCAGAACGTGCCATCGAGCACCATCGACGCGGGTGTCAGGCCGTAATCGAGGCCAGTGGCATAGACGAACGGCTTGATCGTCGAGCCGGGCTGGCGAAGTGCCTGAGTCGCCCGGTTGAATGAGCCAAGTCCCGCATCGAAGCCGCCCTGAACGGCGAGCACCCGGCCATCGTAGGGGCTCTCCACGACCATGCCGCCCGAGACTTCCGGAATGATCCGGACGGCAAAGAGTCCCGCCCCGGCCGGAGCCGCAGCGATCACATCGCCCGCGCGTAGCGCATCTGGCATTGCGGTCAGCGCGCCCGTCGAACCATCGGGAAAACCAATTTGCCCGGAGGTGCCATCTCGTTTCAGTACCAGGCCAACTCGCCAGTCGAGATAGGAGATCGTCTTGTTGAGCAAAACCAGTTGCGACTGCCACTTCTGGTCATCGACATCGATATGTTCAATCGGGCCATGCCATGGCTTGCCGGCGCTGAAACGCAACAGTCCGGTTCTCAATGCATTCTGCGCCTCGCGCTGCATCTGGGGGTCAAGCGAAGTGCGTACCCACAGACCGCCAGCATAAATGCTGTTGGGCCCATTTTCCGCACTTTCGCCGAACTTGTCGATCAAGCGGCGACGGACTTCTTCAACAAAGTAGCCGGTAGATGGATCGTAACTCTCCACCCGGTGGGGGACCAGCCCGAGCGGCTGCGCCTTGGCATTCTCCGCTTCGGCCGACGTCACCGCGGCGTTTTTGACCATCTGGTCCAGCACCCAATTGCGCCGTGATAGCGCGAGGCCGGCATTCCTGGCACGGCCATAGGTTTCGGGAGCCTTGGGCAGAATGGCGAGGAACGCGGCTTCATGCAGTTGAAGCTCTCCGACATCTTTGCCGAAATAAGCGCGCGAGGCTGCCTGAACCCCGAAACTCTGCCGACCGAGAGGAATTTCGTTGAGATACAGCTCGAGAATCTGCTGTTTGGTGAGCACCGCCTCGATGCGCCTGGCAACGATCATTTCCTTCAGCTTGCGGCCGAGCGAATATTCGTTGCCGATGAGGATGTTCTTGGCGACCTGCTGGGTAATCGTCGATCCGCCCCGTGCGCGCTCGCCCGAGCCGATCTTGGTCACATAATCGAAGACAGCCCCGATCAGGCCCGTGTAATCGACACCGCCATGGGACCAGAAGGTCTTGTCCTCGGCCGAGAGGAAGGCATCGATCATCGGCTTTGGAAAATCGACAAATCGCAATTGCACGCGCCGCTCGCGGGCATAGCTGTAGACGATGTCGCCATCGATGCCGCGCACCATAGTTGGCAAGGGCGGCTGATAAACCAGCAGCTTGTCCGCCGACGGCAGATTGCGAAGCACCATCGCCCACAGCAGCAGCCAGAGCACCAGCAAAACGGCGAGCGCATAGAGTCCGCGCCGGAACCAGGGCCGCCCACGCGTGGATTCGCGAAGCGACGAAATAAACCCGCCGGCATTGCGGCGGATGCGGTATCGCAAATTGTCGCTCGCGTTAGTCTCGACCATGACGCTTTGCCTCTAACACGGCTGGGCCTCTAACACGGCTGGCTGAAGATTTGCCAGCGTCATTAATGCCAGCGCCTTCATGGCCGGGATTGCCGGGCAAAATGGGCGCGGATCGCCTTTGCAGCGACCCTGGCGAAGGTTGCGCGGCCTTCCGGCGTAATCAACAGCGCGACGTCATCTTCGTTGCTGATATAACCGGTTTCGAACAGCACCGAAGCGACGTCCGGCGATTTGAGCACCACAAATGCGGCCGATTGCAGTGGAACGTCGCGCATGTGGATTTTGCCGCGCGCTTCGCGCAGCAACAACCGGGCAAATTCTTCCGACCTGGCCTGGCTATCGCGCTGAGAAAGATCGACCAGAATGGCGCTGGTGTTGTCGCTCTGCCCAGCCAGGGCCACGCCGTTGATAGTGTCCGACCGGTTCTCGCGATCAGCCATGCGCTGCGCCGTATCGGTCGAACCGCGTTCCGACAGGGTATAGACCGTCGCGCCGCTTGCCTCGTTGCGTTCGGTGCTGTCGGCATGGATCGACAGGAAAAGGTCTGCGCCCAGCCGCCGGGCTATGCCGGATCGTTCGGGCAGCAACAGATAGCGATCATCGCTGCGGGTCAGGGCGACCCGGATGCCACCACCGCGCAGCAATTCATCGCGCAGCGCCCGCGCCAGAGCGAGCGCCAACGTCTTTTCCTTGATCTGTCCGGTACCGGCTCCCGGATCATGGCCGCCGTGCCCTGCATCGATGACGACCAGTGGACGGGAGGCATCGGCCGGGCCTTCAATCGGCGGCAGCCCAACTTCGCCAGCCGACGGAGGTACGGTAAGCCTGACCACATAGCGGTGCCCCCGCCCCGGCGCTCCGAACATTCGATCGGCAGCAACCATCGCGGCAAACACCGCGACGGGGAGCAGGATGACAAGCAGGAATTGGACCAGGCGGCGCATCATCGGGAACCGATTAGTTTGCGAACGGGGCGGCGGCAACGCCTGTGCAAGCTTGTTCCACATCGACGCTGTTTTGTGGACTGATCGCGAGCAATAAACTTGCCGATACCGACAAGCAGTGCTACTTCACCCATCGCCGGGGCAGGCCTGCTCCGATCCTCCCGTGTCGCCGCCTTTGCATAACGTAAAGGGGCTGTGCACCAAGCAGGGTCGGCAGAAACGCCGCTGGCAGAAATCCGGAAAATTTTCACCGGAACCGAACAGGTTGATGCTGTTATGAGAGTTTTCCCGCCACTTTGCCAGCCGTTGCCCGATCGGGCTCCGGTGGGCCGGGCGGCTGGCGTTGCGCGCTATGCTTTGCCGCGCATTCCCATCACCGCAGACACGAAACCCACAGGCCTGGCGAATAACCGCCCGGTCCCCCCGCTTGGCTCCAATGGCCGGACAAAGGCACCTGCCTTCTCCCGGCCTAGCGGTCTCAATGCACAATTTCGCGCCGCCCTGACTGCCGGACATCCGTCCGGGCTATCGGTGCGGCGGCGCGCTTGGAGAATAAAGAATGACTACGCGCATGCTAATCGATGCGCGCCACCCGGAAGAAACCCGGGTGGCGGTGCTCAAGGGCAATCGGATTGAAGAGTTCGACTTTGAATCTGCCGATCACAAGCAAATCAAAGGCAATATCTATCTCGCCAAAGTAACCCGGGTAGAACCCTCACTGCAGGCGGCTTTCGTCGATTTTGGCGGCAATCGTCATGGTTTCCTCGCGTTCAGCGAAATCCACCCCGACTATTACCAGATCCCGAAGGACGACCGCGACCGGTTGCTCGCCGAAGAGGCTGCCCACGCCGAGGAAGAAGCCGCGCTGCGCGCTGCCGAAGATGCCGACGACGAGGACTACGAAGCCAGCGAAGGCGCGAATGGCGATTACGCCGACGACTATGACGGCGAAGGCTATGACGATCAGGGCGGTGTTATCGAGATCGACACCTCAGAGAAGGATCAGATCGATACCATCGAGGGCGGTGCCGGCGACAGCGATAGCGACGGTTACGATGAAAGCGATGATCGCGGCGACGATGACGCAACGTCATTACGTGACGACGAGGAATCCAGCGAAGATCGCCCGCAGCAGGGCCGCCGCCGCCAGGGCCGTGGCCGTGGCCGCGCCAATGAAGCTGACGAACTGCGCGCCAAGCGCATGGCGCTGCGTCGCCGCTACAAGATACAGGACGTCATCCACCGGCGTCAGGTGCTGCTGGTCCAGGTCGTCAAGGAAGAGCGCGGCAACAAGGGCGCAGCGCTGACCTCCTATCTCAGCCTGGCCGGTCGCTATTGCGTACTGATGCCCAATTCCAGCCATGGCGGCGGCATCAGCCGCAAGATCAATTCGGCAGCGGACCGCAAGCGGCTGAAATCGATCGTTGCCGAGATGAGCCTGCCCAAATCCATGGGCTGCATCGTGCGGACCGCCGGACTCCAGCGAACCAAGGTCGAGATCAAGCGCGATTTCGATTACCTCGCCCGCTTGTGGGACGAAATCCGCGAGACCACGCTGGGTTCCTCCGCGCCGGCGTTGATTCATTCGGACAGCGACCTGATCAAGCGCGCGATCCGCGATATCTATAATAAGGAAATCGAGGACGTCGTGGTCGAGGGCGAAGGCGGCTACCGCGCCGCGCGCGACTTCATGAAGCTGTTGATGCCGAGCCACGCCAAGCGCGTGAAGGCCTATTCCGATCCCGTCCCACTGTTCCAGCGCTATGGCGCGGAAGACCAGCTTTCGGCGATGTACGATCCATTCGTCCAGCTCAAGTCGGGCGGCTATATTGTCATCAACCCGACCGAAGCGCTGGTTTCGATCGACATCAACTCGGGCCGCTCCACCAAGGAATACGGCATCGAGGCAACTGCCCTCAACACCAACCTCGAAGCGGCGGGCGAGATCGCCCGCCAGCTGCGCCTGCGCGACATGGCTGGCCTCGTCGTTATCGATTTCATCGACATGGAATACTCCTCCAACATCCGCAAGGTCGAGAAGGCGATGAAGGATGCGCTGCGCAACGACCGCGCCCGCATCCAGGTCGGCCGCATCTCGAGCTTCGGTTTGATGGAAATGAGCCGCCAGCGCCTGCGCACCGGCGTGCTTGAAGCAACGACCCGCAGCTGCCCGCATTGTGACGGCACTGGCCTGGTCCGCACCGCAAGTTCGGCGGGTTTGTCGGCGTTGCGCATGATCGAAGATGAAGCAGCGCGCGGCAAGGGCTCTGTAATCACCCTGTTCGCCAGCCAGGAAGCCTCGATCTACGTGCTGAACAACAAGCGCGCCGATCTCGCCGAGATCGAAACGCTCTATGGCGTGCAGGTCGAAGTCGTGCCGGAAGGCGAGAACGAGGGCGCCAAGATGCGCGTCGCCTCGTCCGGGCCGCGCAACGATTTCGTGCCCCAATTCGGCCCCATCGTGCTTGAAGAGGACGACGAGGATCTGCCCGAAGAAGAGTTCGACGAGGAAGTAGCCGAGGAAGCGACCGAGCGCAGCGACGAAGACGAAGCCCGCTCGCGCAAAGGCAAGCGCCGCCGTGGCGGACGTGGCCGCGATCGCCGCGATGATCGTCCCGAAGGCGAAGCCGCCGAAGCGCCGGCCGAAGCCGACGATTCCGCAGGTGATGAGCAAGAGGCCAGCACTGGCGAAGTGTTCGAGCGTGACGACGAAGGCAGCGAAGATGGCGAAGGTCCGCGCAAGCGCCGCCGCCGTGGTCGCCGCCGGCGTGGTGGTCGCGGACGCGGCGAAGGTGAAGGCGAGGCCCAGGCTGGTGAAGGCGAAGCTGGTTCAGATGAAGAATCTGAGCAGCCCGAATCTGAGCCCGCAGTGGAAACAGTGGACGCAGAAGCTGAGCCCGAGGCTGCGCCTTCACCCAAGAAGCGGGCAAGCCGCCGCAAGGCTGTGGCAGCCGAAGCCCCGGACGAAGTGGCTGAGCCCGCCGAGGCCGAAACTCCGGTTGAAGCTGAGGTAGAAGCCGCAGCCGACTTGGCACCCAAGCCGAAGCGTAGCAGCCGCAAGGCAGCCGAAGCGGCCACTGACGAGGCTGCACCGGCAGTCGAAGTGTTTGCAGAGCCGGCGGCAGCCAAACCGGCGCGCGCAAGACGCAAGAAAGTGTCAGCCGACGAGAGCGGGGACGTCACCGTTCCATCCGAAGTCCAGCCAGCGCAAGAGGCCGTGAGCGCATCGGCTGGTGATGAAATCGGCGAAGATGGCACCCCGCGCCGCGGCTGGTGGCAGCGCACTTTCGGGAACTGATACGAGCAGGGACTCTTCGCCTTTGCGCGGAGAGTCCCCTCCTCATTTTCTCAGTCTCAAACGCAATTGACGCTCCGGCCAACCGCGGCCAAGCTTCGCCGATGATCCAACCCGATCCCCCTGCCCGCATGCCGCAAGTCGGCCCCGACGATTTTACCGAGGAAACCCGCGCTTTCTTCGATCAATGGACCGGCGGCATCTTCAAGGGAGCTGACCAGAACCCGGTGCTGCGCACCTTTGCCCACCACCCCAAGCTCGCCGGGCTGTTCTCGGCGCTAAACGTCCATCTGCTTGGCACAAACACCGTGCCCGTCAAGCTGCGTCAGATTGCGATCATGCGCACTGCCTGGATCACCGGCGCGGTCTATATGTGGTCGAGCCACCTCAACACCAGCCTCAGCTGCGGCCTCTCACCGGACATGTATGCGCCGATTCAGAACGGGCCGGACGATCCCTATTTCACGCCGTTTGAACGCGTAGTGATGCTGGCCACCGATGAACTGGTCGAAGACCACAAGATCGGCGACGCAAACTGGCAGGCGCTGATGGCCGAGTGGAACAGCCAGCAGATGCTCGATTTCATGTTCACTGTCGGTGCCTACGCGATGGTCGCAGGCGTGATGCGATCAACCGGCGCGGAACGACTGCCGGATCTTCTGGCACTGGCGGAGAAGTACGGTGCGCCTTCGCCGGACTAGGCGGAGGCTACTTTCACCGGGACCACGCTACGCCGCAAGCGCGGGCCAGCGTCTGGATGGTTCCGAACTTCGAGGCAATTTCGATCATGGTATCCTCGGCTATCCCCGCCGCCATGTCCTCCGAGTTCATGCAGGCGTTCCCGCGACGGAACACAGCGCGGGCGCTAACATCGCAATTGCCAAGTCAACAGTTCTTGGCGAATTATTTATCCTTATCCGCAATAAATAATTATCATTGCCCCAAATTGATCCCGACTCGGGATTTGGGCAGAGCGGTGGCATAGGCAGCATGGCAATAGTTACCGGAAAGCCGGGTCAAAACTCCCCCGTAACACAGTTCGCGTCTAAGGACTGGGATCTGGGCGGGGAACATCCGGGCGTAGTGCTCCACGATGTCGCCTCGCGGCCTCGCCCCAACGGTCATGTCATCGTCTTTGCCAACCAGAAGGGCGGAGTGGGAAAGTCCACTCTGGCCTTCCATACTGCCATCGCCATGGCCGATGCCGGCAAGAAAGTCGCCGTCATCGATCTCGATCACGTGCAGGCGACACTGTCCGGTGCGCTGATCAGCCGCGAGGCCACCTGCCGTTTGCTCAAGGTGGGTCTGCCCACGCCGCGCTATGTTGCTTTTTCCCAGACCAGCGCCGCTTGCCTCACCCAGGAAATTGCCCGCATCGGATCGGACTGTGCCTATGTGCTGATCGACGTGGCGGGTGGCGATTCGCCAATTGCCCGGCGCGCCATTGCCATGGCCGATACCTTGGTCACTCCCGTAAGCAGTTCATTTGCCGATATCGACCTGCTCGGCCAGTTCGATGCAATATCGCTGCGGCTCAAGCGGCTGGGCCGGTTTTCCCGGCTGGTCGACGGTCTGCGCAAGGCAAGAATTGACGCCCACCTGCCTGATCTGGACTGGCTCGTGGTGCCCAATCGGAGCCGCCGCACCGGCAGCAACAATGAGGCGATCATTGGCGGCGCGCTTGAGAGACTCTCCGCAATCGCCGACTTCCGCATCGCGCACGGAATTGGCGAACGGGTCGCCTACCGCGAACTTTTTCTCTATGGGCTTACCCACTTCGACCTCAAGCGCATTCCCAATCTTGGGCGCGTCAAGGCCAACGCCAGGGAAGAAATCTCCCAACTGGTCGCCGATCTGCAATTGCCCGCGCAATGCGTGGACCAGAACGATTTGTTCGCCGAACTTCCCGTTGCGATACCGGCCTGATCTTTTAGATCGACGCCTCGATCATTGCTTTTGCGATAGCTAGCAATCCCGCAAAATCGCCCTGAGCCGAAGGGATCGCCTTGCGGAAGCAGGCAAAGCCGTGGATCGTGCCCGGCACTTCGCGATAGGTCACGTCCACCCCCGCCTCGATGCATTTTGCTGCATAAGCGCGGCCATTGTCGCGCAGCGGATCAAGGCCGGCCGTGACTACGAATGTCGGCGGCAAGCCTGCCTGGTCAGCTCGATAGGGCGAGCCGCGCCAGTGCGCATCGTCGCAGGCGTAGGCCTTTTCGAAATAGGCCATGTCAGTCGCATCGAGCCCGAAGCCACTGCCGAAGGTCTCGGCTGAAGCATATTTTCGGCTGCCGTCGGCGCGCGGATAGATCGGCCACTGCATCGCCACTGGCAGTGCGGCAGCCTTATCGCGCAAGGCAAGCGTGGTGACCAATGTCAACGTCGCGCCGGCGCTATCGCCGCACAGGATCAAGTGAGTGAACTCGCGGCCAAACTCTGCGCCGTTTTCGGCAATCCAGCGCGCCGCGGCTTCGCAATCGTCAGGTGCGGCGGGCCAAGGGGCTTCGGGCGCAAGCCGGTATTCCACCGAAACCACGGGCAGATCGAGGCCGCGCGAAATTTCTGCCGCCATGCCGGCGTGGGTATCGATCGAGCCGACCACGAACCCGCCGCCGTGGTAGAACACTACGACTGGCCCGGGACCACGGCTTGCGCGCGCATCGAACAGGCGTAGTTCTATGTCGCCTTGCGGCCCTGGCATGGTCACCCGGCGATCCTCGCCCAATTCGCCAACCGGCTGGTCGAGCGATCCCAGCATCTCGGTCATCACTTCCTTGGGTATCTGCCGCATCATCGCGATGGTTGCATCGTTCATCGGTGGACGCGGGTTGGCCTTCATCGCATCGAGATACGCTTGCACATCAGGGCGGATAAAATGGGTCGTCATGCTACTTCTTCTCCCGGATTTCGCGGAAACGCAGTTCCTGGTGGGTGTAGGCCTCAAGCCCGATGTCGGGGAATGTCGAGACGTCCCAGGCATCGCGCCCGCCGATGTCGTAATAGACGGCGGGCTTGTCGCTGCGGTTCTGCAAGTGGTGAGCGACGGGCATGCCGGCCTTGAAGCCGATGCAATCGCCCGCAATGAGCACTTCCTCGCCGTCATCGGTCACCGCCACCAGTTCGCCTGAAATCACCACCACCAGCTCATCATTGTTGCGGTGCCAGTGACGGTTGGTCGACCAGGTCCCTGGCGGCAGCTCGACCATGTTGACGCCGAACTGGGTGAGCTTCCACTGGCCAGTGAGCGGCCAGGTTTTGCGGCCGGCCAGCTTCTGGTCGTGCGGCGGCGGATAGGAGCTTTGTGCGGAACGCCCTGCTTCCGGGGCGATATTGCCTTTGGCCATGCTAGACTCCCGCCGCCATGCCGCCGGTTACCCGCAGCACTTCGCCCGTTATGAACCGCGCCTGCGGGCTGGTCAGGAACAGCATGGCATCTACGATATGCTCCGGCCCGCCATCTTCCTCGAGCCACTGCATTGCTTTCACCCGCGCCATCGTCTCGGGCGGCAGTTCCGCCCGGATCGTATCGGTTAGCATCAGCCCAGGCGAAATAGCATTGACCCGCACCGGCGCCAGCTCGCGCCCGAAGGTGATCGTCAAACCCGCCACTGCCAGCTTGCTATCGCCATAGGCCGACCCGCCCATATGCGCCGCCGAGGAGGAAATGTTGACGATGGAGGCGCCAACCCTGCCCCTCATGTGCGGCGCGGCGGCGAGCGTGCAACATACCGTGCCCATGACATTGACCTCGAACAGTCGCTTGGTCTTGGCAAAACCCATTTTTGCGATCGGCTGGCCAAATTCGTCGCTGTGCAGCCCGGCGTTGTTGATCAGGATGTCGATTCCGCCCTGGATCGCGGCCGCTTGCGCCATGACAGCGAGCATGCGCGGCTCCTCAGTGACATCGCCCTGTAGGCCAGTCGCAAGCATACCATTCGCCCGCAAATCGGCAGCCGCGGCCTCCGCCTCGGCGCCGTCGATATCGACCAGCACGACATGCGCGCCTTCCCCCGCCAGCGCTTCGCCAAAACCCTTGCCGAAGCCGCGCCCGCCGCCGGTGATGACGGCAGTCTTGCCGGTCCGATCCGTGCCCATCCTCAATGCTCCTACTTATTGCCCGCGTGATGACAGCGCGCGAGGCGCTTGTCAGCACCCGATTGCACATGCACATTCGCGGCAAAGGGGAGAGACATGATGACCGACACCGAGGATCTGGCCCGCGAAGGCGTGCGCCAGACCATCAACGCCTATTCGATTGCCGGTGACCAGCGCGACAGCGCCGCCTTTGCGAGCCTGTGGACCGAAGATGCGCTGTTCGAATTTGCCGGCTTCGGACCCCTCCCCGGCTTTCGCCGCCATGGGCTCACCGAAATCTGCGCCGGAACCACCAGCTGGAGTCCGCTCCCCGGCAAGGACCCATCGCTTGCCCGGACCGCCTTCATTCGCCACAATCTCACCACCAGCGAAATCGACCTGACCGGTCCGGACACGGCGAGGGCACGGACCTATTTCGTCGTGGTCACCGAAGCCGGGCCAGATCACGCCGGCATTTATTCGGACGAACTGGTGCGTCAGGGCGAACGCTGGCTTTTGTCCCGCCGCAGCATCATGCTCGACTGGCGCTCCCCCGCGAGCCGGTTTCCCGCGCTCGAAGGCCCACCGGGCAAGCACCCACATCAGGCCAACATCGATCTGATGAACACCTATGCCCACGCCCTCGATACACGCGACTGGGACATGTTCGCATCCTTGTTCACCGAAGAAACCAGTTTCGCCATGCGCGAATGGGCGGACAATGCAGTGCCGAAAGACTGGGCTTTCGAGATCAAGGGACGCGCCGCGCTGGTCGCGAACATCCGCAGCATCTGGGACGGGCTTTCCGCCACGCACCATTTCCTGTCGAACTATGTCGTCGATCCTGCCGCAGACGGTTTGTCTGCCACGGCTTCATGCTATCTGCGCGCGCATCATGTCGGCAACCGCGAGCGCAGTCACCTGTTTGAGGAGTCGCTCGGCCGGTTCGATTTTGAAACAGTGCTGGAGGGCGGCGCATGGAAGATCCGGCGGATGGAGGAGAACATCTTTGTCATCCTGGGCACGCCGGATGCCTTCGCCGGTCCTCCGCCAGCCTGATCGATTCAAAGCATCCGGATTCAAAGCATCCGGATTCAAAGATCCACTTCGGCAATCGCCTCGGCAACAGCAATCGCCTTAGCCTTGGCCTTGCCCAGCAGAATCGTATTCGCGCCGGTTGCCTGCTGGAACACGATGACGACAGTGCAGCCCTCGGGCCCGATCCTGATCGGTCCATAGCCTGTGCCCGCCTTGGCGAAGCGGATATCGCCGGGGCCGAAACTGGTTTTGCCGACGGTCTGTTCGCCCGAAATCACATATTCGAAATAGTTGGTGCCGTGGGTGTGCGGTTCCACGACTTCGCCCGATGCAAATTTCGTCAGGATGATCAGCGGCGAAGTGTTATCGCCCTCGTCCATCAGAAAACGCGCATAGTCGACGCCGTCGGTGGAGCCCTTGCCCCATGCAATATCCTTTGCAAAAATGTCACGGTGTCCTCGTCCGGCCATGGCAGTTCTCCTTGCTGCAGGCCCCGAGAATACGCCACTGGGCGGCGCGGACAAGAGCAATTGCAAATGCCGCCAAACTTGCGAACATGCGCCGCAACGGGAGAGAAACAACATGCCAAAGCTGCTCCACCTGCTGTTGCCCTTGCTGGCCCTTGCTCTGACGCCGGCGGCGCGAGCCAAGTCTGCTGAACCTCCAGTTCGACTTGAAGTGACTGCACGCGCGCCGGCCTTTGGCGGCCAGCAATTCGGCACGCACGGCAACTATGAACAGATCACTGGCGTGGCCCATTTGCGGATCGATCCTCTGGCCGCCGCCAATCGCGGCATCGTCGATCTCGATCTCGCTCCCCGCGCTCCTGATGGCCTGGTCGACTACGATGTCGATTTTGTCATCCAGCGCCCCGCCGATCCCGCCAAGGCGCGCCGGGTGATGCTCTATGACGTTGTCAATCGCGGCATGCGTTTGCTCTCGATGATGACCGGCGGCGGCTTCAACCCCAACGATCCCGGCGACGGGCTGTGGTTTCGCCAGGGCTACACTCTGGTGTGGAGCGGCTGGCAGGGCGATATTGCCAGCAAGGGTTTGCTTGGCGCCCGCTTTCCCATTGCCAGCGATCAGGGCAAGCCGGTGACGGGGCGGATTTCGACCGAGACGATCTTCGACGATTCCACCAGAAACCGGATCACCCTGCCCTATGCCACCGCCGCGATGGACCAGGAGAGGATGAAAGTGACCGTCCGGGCGGTGGCCGACAGCCCGCAACAGGCGCTCGCCGCAACCAACTGGAAGTTCGAAGACGATCGCCACATCATCATTAGCCGTTCCGCCGGAATGGACGCGGGCGCGATTTATCGGGTCGAATATGTGGCGAAGGACCCTTGGGTAATGGGCCTGGGCTTTGCTGCCACGCGCGATCTCATCGCGTGGCTGCGCCATGCTCCGGCTGCGCAAGGCAATGTTCTTGCCGATATCGGTTCAGCTCCATGCGAGCGCGACGCCAAGGGCGTCTGCGCCAATCCGCAAGGCGGCGCATTCTCCAGCGCTGTGGCCTTCGGCAGCTCGCAATCGGGGCGCTACCTGCGGGATTTCCTCTGGCAGGGCTTCAACCGCGATCTCGCCGGACGGCGAGTGTTCGATGGCGTGATCCCGTTCATCCCAGGCGCACGGCGCACATTCACCAACTTCCGCTTCGCCGAACCGGGTCGTTTCTCCCGGCAGCACGAAGACCACGATGTCTCTGGCTTCACTTTTCCTTTCACTTACGCGACGCTGACTGACCCCAACACCGGCAATGCAGACGGCGTGCTGCGCGCCTGCTCCGCCACGGCAACTTGCCCCAAGGTGTTCCACATCGACACCAGCGCCGAATTCTGGCAGGCAGGAGCCGCACTGGTCGGAACCGGCGGCACCAATCATGACGTCATGCTGCCCGGCAATGTACGCGCCTACATGATCGCAGGGGGCGCCCATGCGCCCGGCACGACCCTTCCGGCTTGCCGCTACCCCACCAATTCGCTCAACTATGCGCCGATCGTGCGCGCGATGCTGATCAGTATGATCGACTGGACGACCAACGGCACCGCTCCGCCCGCCAGTCGCTGGCCCAGCCTCGCGCGAGGCGAACTCAAGACTATCGATGCCCTGAAGGGGCCAGACGTCCCCGCCTTCGCCTTCGTCTGGCCCAAGGTTATGAACCGCCCAATCCCGCCCGCGGGAAAGCCCGCATGGCCGGCCTATGTCCCCGCCATCGACGCCGACGGCAACGATGTGCCCGGCATCCGCTTGCCGCAGGTCGCTGTTCCCAACGGAACCTATGTCGGCTGGAACCTGCGCAAGGCAGGCTTTGGCGATGGTGAGATCTGCCTGCTGTCGGGCTCCTACCTGCCCTTCGCCAAGGGCGCAGCAAGCCGGAATGGCGATAGGCGGGCCTCGCTGGCCGAGCGCTACCCGACGGCAGGCGATCGGGCGACCAAACTGCGGGCCGCAGCCGCGCAGTTGCAAGCGGATCGCTACCTGCTGCCCGACGATGCGACCAAGCTGCTCGCTGCGGAGGCGGAGCAATAGGCATCGCCTTGCCGGACCTGCTGTGACATCATGACCCCAGCCTATCCGGCCCCGGCTGAGCGCAATCTCATCACGCTGTTTACGATGCTGGGCGGGTTCATGACCCAGCTCGACACGACCATCGCCAACGTGGCGCTGCCGCACATGCAGGCGACGACTGCCGCTTCGCACGAGCAGATCACCTGGGTGTGTCCTATACGGATTCGTTCTGGCTGCTGTTTCTCACCTGCCTGGTCGCCGCACCGCTGGTGCTGTTGTTGCGGCGTTAGGGCATCAACTGACCACCACCCGCACCC
>JBDSSP010000148.1:0-7390 GCA_039928735.1 Novosphingobium sp.
GGCCGAAGAGCGAACCGTAAGCGGCCTGTGGGACCTGATCGGCAAACTCGTCGATATCTTCAAACCCACAGAATGCGCCAACTACTTCAGCTCGTGCGGATATGATCCAGAATGATCGAAAACCGCTCTAGCCTTCTCATTAGATCTGGCGCGGTCGCCCGGAAGTTGAGAGCAAATCGTGCCCCCGCAACCAAACAATAGCCCGCAACTCGAAAGAGTTAGCGGGCTTTTTGTTGTCCGAAGCGTGAGGAGGCACTGCTCCAATTGTATCTGGCGAGTTCCAGAACGTCAAGCCCGGCGATCATGTCGTCGTCTGCCTCACCTTCCATTGCGGCCACTGCGAACATTGCCTCGGCGGTCATACCCATCGCTGCTATACGCCCGAAGCCATGCGCGGACCCGAAGAGCCGCCGCGGCTCTTTCAGGGCAGCGAGCGCTTGGAACCGTTCATGAAAATGGGCGCCTTTGCGGAGCAGATTTTGGTCCATGACAGCGGCGTAGTGCCGATCCGCCGCGACATGCCATTCGACCGCGCCTGCCTGATCGGCTGCGGCGTGACGACCGGGTTCGGCGCAGTGGTCAACAAGGCGCAGGTCCGGCCGGGCGAAACTATCGCGGTGATCGGCTGCGGCGGGGTTGGCCTGTCGGCGATTAATGCGGCGGCGGTGTCGGGGGCCGGGCGGACCATCGCCATCGACCGGGTCGCCTCCAAGCTGGAGTTGGCCAAAGTGTTCGGCGCGACTGACGGGATCGATGCCAGCAGCGGCAATGTGGTCAAGCAGATCAGGGAGCTGACGAGCGGGCGCGGGGTTGATCATGCGATCGAATGCATCGGGCTCAAGCAGACCATCGAGGATGCATTCGGCATGCTGGCCAAGGACGGCACGGCGACCGTGGTGGGCATGGCGCGGTTCGATCTCAAGGTCGAATTGCCGGCGATCACGTTTCTCAACGAGCGCCGCATCCAGGGCTCGATGATGGGCGGCGTGCGTACCACCATCGACATTCCGCGCTATGTCGATCTCTATATGAACGGCGGGCTCAAGCTGGATCAGATGATTTCGTGCCACCGCCCTTTGAGCGAAGTGAACGAAGCTTTCGACGACATGAAGCAGGGCGAACTGGCGCGTTCGGTGCTGATGTTTGACGCTTGAGGCCGCCGATATGTTGACCAGGGCCGACGAATATCCGATCCACCAGACGCCGGACCTGATTGCAAGCTATGCTTGAATTGCGGGAAGATGCACCCGCGCGTGCCATGGATCAGCGGATATGGCGGATGCTGGAAGAGATCGAAATGACGCGCGCTTCGAGCTCGGCATAGCTGACAGTCTCGCCCGATTCCGCCATGATCAGGGCGAGGGCGTCTGGCTGGGAAGCGGCGTGGATTCGCGGGTGCATAGCGGCTGGCATTCCGGTGGCTGGTTTGAACCTGGGTATGACAAGCCCAGCGATGATTGCAACGCCAGCGTTGCAATCATCGCTGGCGGCTAGCCTGCAAGGGCCTTCATCCGCGCCATGCGCCGCTGATAGCCGGGCGAGGGCTCGGGGCGTTCTTGCGGGATCACGGGGATCGGCTGGCCGCGTCGTGCAGTTTCCTCGTCGAGGCGGCGCATCAACTGGGCGCGCGTGTCAGCACTGGGTTGCCACAGCTGGGTCATGTCCCGGGTCATCGGAAACAGCGGCAGAGCGCGTTCGACGTGCAACGTGGCTTTGCCATCTTCGTCCGAAATCTCGCCAATGAAAGTCTCGATGCCGCCAAATGTCAGGCAGGCCATGCCCGCAATCGGCGCCGGAATGCCGCGCGGCAGATCGAGCACGAAGCCCTGAGCATTGGCCTCGGCCCGGCGAACCGGCATGGGCAGCGGAAAGCCCTCGGCATCTATCAGCGACAGATGGCACTTCGCCACGCGCGCCGCGGCTTGTGCGGCGAGATCCTGCCAGGCGGGCTGGTTCCAGCTGGCTGGCTGACTGGCCTTCCCCGGCGAGGCGGGGTCACTTTGCGGGTAGGTCGTGTCCGCCGGAGCCTGCCAGCGGTGCGGCGGCTGGTCCATCGCTGCCGGACTATCCCACCACAGCACTCGCGCCGGGGTCACTTCGACAATGATCCGCGTCCAGTACCACACTGCCTGACGCGCCAGCGACCAGTCGGGATTGTGCGGCAGGGTATGGGCCGCTTCGGCCAGATAGCGCAGCACATTGGCCTGAAGATTGCCGTCGCGTACCGCTGCCATGCCGGCGATCGATACAACCGGCTCATCTGGCCCGCCTTCAAGCAGCATGCCGACCCGGGGATTGCGCCGCGCTCGCTCGGCCTTGACCGGATAGGCGAGGCCGGTGGTGAGATTGAACGTGGCGAGGTCGTCGCTCGGGAAATAGAGTACCGGCGTATCGATGGGCACGCCCGCCGCGCTGACAGTCGCGTAGCCTGCGACCGAGCCCGAGCGCATCAGGTCCAGCACCGGGCCGGGCAATTCTTCGGACATCGCCAAGGCTAGCCCCCCGCCAGTCGCCGCACATTGCGATGAAAGTTCTGCACCCCGATCTCCTGCCGGCCAATCGGCAGGGTCAGATCCGCAGGCAGGGCAGGCAGGCCGACGTGGCTCTCGCCGGTTACCGAATAGTCCTCATTGACCAGCGCGGCCCGGGCCGTCTGATAGGCGCGGTCGATCTCGGCGCGGTGGTCAGCCGACTGCACCCCGCCGACCGCGCAGAATGACAGGCGCGAGGTGAAGTGATCCACGCGCTGCGGGAAGATTTGGTGAATGTTCACAGTAAGCCCGGTCTTGCCGGTGGTGCCGACCGAAATGATCGTGTTGGGAAACAGGAAATATTGCAGCGGGATCAGATCGACCTGCCACTCAGCGGGCGGCATCGTCACCCATTCGGGCAGCATCTGCGGCGCGAACGTGAAGCGGTGGTGGGGGCCGAAAGTGTCGAACACGCAGGTCGGCGAGAACAGGCCCCTGAAGCTTTCATAGTGCAGCGAATTGAGGTGATAGGTCTCGAAAAACGTGTCCGCGCCGTATTTCCAGTTGCCGGTGACTGACAGCAGGTCGGCATGGACCACTTCGGCGCTCTCCAGCCCGATCGCGGCGAAATCGGCATCAAGCTCGCCGAGATGGGCATCAAGATCGAGCGCTGCGCCGGGGGTGGGGACGACGAAAACCAGTCCGTGACGTTCTTCCGCCGGGCATTCGGTGAGGTGCTTGTTGCCTTCGAGCTCGCCGCAGAAATTGTCCTCCTCGGGCAGGCCGATCACCTTGCCTGCGGTATCATAGGTCCAGCCGTGGAAGCGGCACGTGAAGCGGGCTGCCTTGCCGCAAGGCTCGCGCACCACACGTGCGCCGCGATGGGCGCAGACGTTAAGGAAGGCGCGCACCTTGCCATCTTTGCCGCGCGACAGCAGCATTGGCACTCCGGCGTCATCGAAGGTGCGGAAGCAGCCGGGCTCTGGCACTTGCGACGAGAGGCAGGCGACCAACGGCATGCCGCGAAACAGCGCGTGAAACTCGCGATCGAACCGGGCTTGCTCGAAGAAGAACGCAGCGGGCTCATGCAGCACGCCTGCGGCCTTGGCAGTCTCGCCCTTGCGCGCCATTTCGACAATGCCCGGTGCCAGCCTGCGGCGCAGAGCGCGCAGCGGCGGCTCGGCGATCATCGTATCTGCAGTCATTGCACCGCTCCTGCTTAGTAGGTCCGCTCAAGCTCTTTGAAGTCGCCCTTGGCATCGCTTTCGAAGCGCCCGAGACCATAGTCGCCCTTGATCGTCGTGCGATAGATGCTGCGCGGATGCGGCGGGGTGCAGCCGGTGACGCGGTGGAGCATGCGCCAGTTGTCCCAAATCAGCATGTCACTCGGCTGCCAGTCGTGGACATAGGCTCCCGCTTCGGCCAGCCGGATGATCTCCCGCGAGACCTCCTCAAGCAGCGCATCGCCCTCGGGAGTTTCCATGTGTTCGATGCCTTCGGCCATCCACGGCGACAGATGCAGCACTTTTTCGCCGCTGTCGCGGGTCCAGACCGCCGGGTGAATCGCGCGGGGATAGTCCTTAGCCTGTTCGAGAATGGCGAGCTGCTTTGGATCGACCTGCAACACGCGAAAGTTCTCCGGCCGACCGAAGCGGATGTGATCGGGCTGCATGTCGAGCGAATAGAGCACCGCCTCGCCCTCGATCCGCGCCAGCAATTCGCGCGGCATCTGGTTGTAGAGCGTGACGCAATCGAAGAAGCACGTCTGCCCGCCATTGGGCGTGATCTCGACTGCGCGCAGCACCCCGGCGCGGTTGAGCTCGTTGTTGTAGCAATGGTCGAAATGCCAGGGCAGCCAGCTTGAATAGGGCTTGCCGTCGATCTCGACGATATCGGCATCGCGGGGATCGGCGCTGATCTTGATCGCGCCGCCCATCAATTCGGGATCGACCTTGTCGACCGCCTCAATCGGGTGATCCTTGAGCGGCCCGAACACCAGGCTGAGCGCGACCTGCATGCGGTTGCTGGGTTCGACGTCGGCGAAATGGATCAGCCCGCGCGTTTCGAACGCGTCGCGGATTTGCGTGCGAACCGCATCGTCCCCCAGTGCGTCGTAAGTCACGCCCGAAATCCGCGCCCCGAAGGCCAGGTCTTCGCGCAGAGGTGCGATCTTGATTGCAGTCATTGCCTTTGTCCTCTCGCCGCGCAGCATATCATCGAATCTTCGTCCGATACCAGAGGCTGAGATGTCTGGTCCGGGTTTGCAGATTTTACGTTATCAGGCGGGGACTATTCGGCTAGTCTTCGTCCGGAGAGGTGGCCAATGCTCAATCAGACCCTGTCGCAGGTCGATTGCGATTCTCTCAGCGCGTGGCTCAAGCCCCAGCTCGCCCATTGCAAACTGCCGCGCGAGATCGTGGTCCGTGAGGCGATCCCGCATCTGGTCAGCGGCAAGTTCGATCGGGTGACGCTGGCGAAGTGGGGGATGCAGCAGTTCGGCGGTTGGCGCGCTCCTAACCGACTTCCTCCAGCGCGCCCGCCGGATCGTGGGCGAACGGCAGTCCCTTGAGGCCCCAGACCCCGAAGAATGGCCGCCAACCAGACGGCCCGGTGCGGCGCGGGTTGCGGATGCGCTGGGCGATCTGGTGCAGCCCTTCCTCGATCTGGGCGCGGGCGATGAACTGGCCCAGGCAAATGTGGACGCCCTGGCCGAAGGCAAGATGCTTCTTGCCGGTATTGTCGCGGAACGGATCGAAAGCCTCTGGATTGGCAATCGCGGTCGGATCGCGGCCGGAAACGCTGACCGGGAAAAACAGCAGCGTGCCTTCGGGGATGGTGACGCCGCGATATTCGAAGCCCGTCGTGACCACGCGCGGGATCGTCGAGGTGGTCAGATGCCGGAAACTTTCATCGACAACCTTGCGGCAAAAGCCGATGTCCTCAGCGCAGTGCTGATAGAGATCAGGGCGGTCGATCAGCAAGTTCATCAGCAGGGTGAGGGCATTTTTCGAAGTGTCGTATCCCGCGACGAACAGGAAAATCAGCAGGTCGTATAGCTCGCGTTCCGACAGTCCGCCTTTGTCGTGGGTCTTGATCAGGATGTCGAGCATGTCCTCATCACCCGGTGCGTGCGGGTTCATCCGGCGCTGGGTTGTCAGGTTCTGCACAAAGGCATCGAGAGTTTCGGTCGCCGCAACCAGCCGGGGGAGCATGGCCTTGTCCATGCTCATGCTCAGCCCGAAAGCTTCGAGCGACGAGCGGATCTCGGGGATCACTGCGGGCGGCGCGCCGACCAGTCCGCAGAACACGGTGATCGGGAACATCGCGGCAAAATCCTCGAAATCGAATTCAGCCTTCGGTGCCCATTCGTCGAGCAAATTACCGATAGTCCGGGTCATCAATTGGCGGTGGCGATTGGCCTGTTGCGGGGTGAAGGCGGGCGCCAGTACGCGGCGGATGCGCTGGTGCGATTCGCCGTTCTGGGCGAGCAGGCTTTCGAGCTGGAACCGGCCCCACGGCGTGGCGCGCGCCTCCATGATCTCGACCACGCTTTCATAGGCCCCGCGCATGTTGCGGTCCATGCTGAGCAAATCGCGCATGGCATCGTATTGATGGATCACGAAACCGAACGGACAGGTCGCCAGCCAGGGATGAGCCTCGCGAGCGGCCGCAAAATGCGGCCAGGGATTTTCCGCAAAGCTCGCCTCATCCATCGCCAGATAGGGCAGCTCGAGTTCAGAGATCGTCGGCATCCTCGCTTCCTCCATAGAAGTCGAGCCGCGATTGTGCGCTACCCGAACCGATTCTGCAACATTCGCCACGACGACCTGAGGCCCAGCGCATCGCCGCCCTTTGGCCGTCCCGGCTTGGCCACGGGACGCCAGGCGAATGTGTCGAAATGCGCCCAGTCGGTGCCCTCGGGCACGAACCTGTCGAGGAACAGCGCGGCGACCGAGGCCCCGGCATAACCATTGGTGTGGCTGTTATTGATGTCGGCGATGTCGGACTTGAGGTATTCGCGGTAGGCATCCCATAGCGGCAGGCGCCAGCAGGGATCATCGGCCTCGGTTCCGGCGGCGATCAGGGCCTCAGCGGTTTCATCACGGCGGGCGAACAGCGCGGGCAGGTCGGGGCCAAGCGCGGTTCGCGCCGCGCCGGTAAGTGTGGCGAAGTCGATGATCAGGTCCGGCTTTTCTTCGCCAGCGCGCGCCAGCGCATCGCCCAGCAGCAGCCTGCCTTCGGCATCGGTGTTGCCGATCTCGACCGAGATCCCGGCGCGCGACTTGAGCACGTCGCCGGGCCGAAAGGCGTTGCCCGAGACCGAATTTTCCGCCGCCGGAATCAGCAGATGCAGCCGAACCTTGAGCCCGCTCGCCATGATCAGCCGGGCCAGCGCCAGCGCATGCGCTGCTCCGCCCATGTCCTTTTTCATCAGCAGCATTGATGAGCCGGGCTTGATATCGAGCCCGCCGCTATCGAAAGTCACACCTTTGCCGACGATCGCCAGGCGAGGGTGTTTGGGATCGCCCCATTCCAGCTCGATCATCCGCGGTGCCTTGTCGCGTGCCGCGGCCCGGCCAACCATGTGTACCATCGGAAACCCGCGCTCCAGCGCATCGCCGCGTGTTATCTTCAGCTCGGCCTTGAACGCCTTGCCGAGGCCTTCAGCGGCACGTTCGAGTTCTGCGGGCCCCATATCCTCGGCGGGGGTGTTGACCAGATCGCGGACCCATGCTGTCGCGTCTGCCTCGGCGAGCGCCGGGCCGATCCCCTTGGCCTGGCCGGTCAGCAGAATGCGTGATCCCGGGGCAGCAGGCTCGGCGCGATAGCGATCGAAGCGATACTGGCCGGTGACCCAGCCCAACAAGGCCGGACCCGCTTCGCCGCCGGCGCGGCGGTAGGTCCCGGCTGGTAGCACT
>JBDSSP010000149.1:0-11125 GCA_039928735.1 Novosphingobium sp.
TGTTCAAAAAAATCCTCATCGCCAATCGCGGCGAAATCGCTTGCCGGGTTATCAAGACCGCGCGGCGGATGGGTATCAAGACCGTCGCGGTCTATTCCGACGCTGATGCCCGCGCGCCGTTCGTTCGCATGGCTGACGAGGCGGTGCATATCGGCCCGTCGCCTGCCTCGGAAAGCTATCTGATCGCCGACAAGATCATTGCGGCGGCCAAGCAGACCGGCGCGGAGGCGGTGCATCCGGGCTATGGTTTCCTCTCGGAGCGAACCAGCTTTGCCGAAGCGCTGGCCAGGGAAGGCATCGAATTCATCGGCCCGCCGGTGAACGCCATCGCTGCGATGGGCGACAAGATTGAATCGAAGAAGCTGGCGCTAAAGGCAGGCGTGAATGTCGTCCCTGGGTTCGTCGGCGAGATCGACGATACCGAGCATGCGGTGCGTATCTCGGCGGAGATCGGCTATCCGGTGATGATGAAGGCCTCGGCGGGCGGCGGCGGCAAGGGGATGCGGCTGGCCTATGACGAGAAGGACGTGCGCGAGGGCTTCGAGGCGACCAAGCGCGAGGGGCTGAATTCGTTCGGCGATGACCGCGTGTTCATCGAGAAATTCATCCTCAATCCGCGCCACATCGAAATCCAGATCCTCGGCGACAAGCACGGCAACATTCTCTACCTCAACGAGCGCGAATGCAGCATCCAGCGCCGCCACCAGAAGGTGGTGGAAGAAGCGCCGTCGCCGTTCGTCACACCTAAAATGCGCAAGGCGATGGGCGAGCAATGCGTCGCGCTGTCGAAAGCAGTGGGCTATTACAGCGCGGGCACAGTCGAGCTGATCGTCTCGGGCGCGGACCCGACGGGCGAAAGCTTCTACTTCCTCGAGATGAATACCCGGCTGCAGGTCGAGCATCCCGTCACCGAGGCGATCACGAGTATTGATCTGGTTGAGCAAATGATTCGCGTGGCTTATGGTGAAAAGCTCAAGCTGACCCAGAAAGATATCGGGATCGACGGGTGGTCGATTGAAAACCGGGTCTATGCCGAAGACCCCTATCGTGGCTTCCTGCCCAGCACCGGCAGGCTGACCCGCTATCGCCCGCCCGTGCCAGGCTGGACTGACGACGGGGCCGGGAATGGTCGGCGCGGGATTGACGGCATCCGGGTCGACGACGGCGTCTACGAAGGCGGCGAAGTCTCGATGTTCTATGACCCGATGATCGCCAAACTGGTGACCTGGGGCAAGACCCGCGACGAGGCGGCGGACAAGCAGATTGCTGCGCTCGACAGCTTCGAGATCGAAGGGCTGGGCCACAACATCGATTTCGTCTCGGCAATCATGCAGCACCCGCGCTTCCGCTCGGGCGAGCTGACGACCGGCTTCATCGCCGAGGAATATCCCGACGGTTTCCACGGCGCGGCGACCTCGGAAGCGCTGCTTGGCGATCTGGCCGCGATTGCCGGTTTCATTGCCACGGCGCGGGCCGACCGCGCCCGCCAGGTCGATGGCCAGCTTGCCGAAGACTTGCCGCCGCCGACCGACTGGAGCATCACGATTGACGGCAAGGTGTTCACAGTGGCCTTCGCCGAGGGTGAAATCAGCGTCGATGGCGTGCCGGTCGACCTTGCCATGGAATACACTCCCGGCGACCGGCTGGTGACCGCCGAGATCGGCGAATTCTCCCTGCCGGTCAAAGTCGAACCGACCCGCACTGGCCTCAGGATGACCACGCGCGGCGCGATCCACAAGGTGCAGATCCTGCCCGCCCGCATCGCCCGCCTGACCCGGCACATGATCGAAAAGGTCCCGCCCGATCTGTCGCGCTTCCTGATCTGCCCGATGCCCGGACTGCTGGTCTCGCTCAATGTCGCAGTCGGCGACAAGGTTGAAGCCGGGCAGCCGCTGGCGGTGGTCGAGGCGATGAAGATGGAAAACATCCTGCGCGCCGAAAAGACCGCAACGGTGAAAGTGATCAATGCGAAAGCCGGGGAAAGCCTGGCGGTCGATGCGGTGATTCTCGAGCTCGAATGAGCCTGGCGCAACTGTTGGCAGCAGCGGAGCCGCTAGCCGGCGGCTTTCGCCTGAGCATCCCTGAATCGTGGCATCAGGGGCGCACGGCCTATGGCGGGCTGACGGCGGCGCTGGCGCTGCATGCGGCGCGGCTCGCTGGCGGGGCGGACTTGCCGCCTTTGCGTTCGGCGCAGGTCAGCTTTGTCGGACCAGTCTATGGCACAGTCGAAGCGCGGGCGCGCGTGTTGCGGCGCGGGCGCAACGCCGTGTGGATTGCAGCGGAATTGCTGCGCGCCAATGCGCAGGGGGGTGAGGTGGGGACCAGCGCGACATTCGTGTTCATGGCTCCGGTCGAAAACCTGCTTCAACTCAAATATCAGGCGCACCCTCCTGGCCTGATCGCAGTCGACGATGCACCGGAGCGCGCACCGCCGCCGGGCCCCGCGCGGTTGCTCCAGCACATGGACGTGCGCTTTGCCCTGCCGCGCGGCGGTGAGGCAAAGCCTGAAACCTGCTGGTGGCTGCGCCCGAAAGAGCGCGACGGGCTGGACTTGGCCATGCAACTGCTGCTTTGCGCGGATGCGCCGCCGCCGGGCGTGTTCGCGGTGCTGCCGCGGCCGGTTCCGCCGATCTCTTCGATGACCTGGCTGCTCAATCTGCTCACTCCGGCGCTTGAAACCCGCGATGGCTGGTGGCTGATGCGAGTCACCGGCGAGACGTCAGATCAGGGCTGTTCCAGCGACCGCACCGAGGTGTGGAATGCGAGTGGTGAGGCTGTGGCGCTGGGCATGCAATCGGTGGCGATCTTCGGTTAGGCGGGCGCGATTTCCTGCGTTAGGTGCTTGCTCAGCACCAGCTTGAGCATCCCGAAGCCGACCAGTCCCACCACGGCGCTGGCGACGTGGAGCAGCCAGAACTGCACCGTGTCCATCGTCGAATACCACCCGCCGACGATCCCGACGATCTTGTTGGCCGAGAAGAAGGCCAGGTAATAGATCCCGATCACTGTGGCGACGATCGCGCGCGGGGCAACTTTCGTGAACAGCGCCAGGCTGACCGGCATGATGTTGGAGAAGCCGATGGAATTGAGCAGATGGAACATCAGTGGCCAGAACAGCCCGATCTTCGCGCTGCCGTGCGTCGCTGCGGCAATCACCAGGCACAGTCCGCCGGCGATGCAGAACAGGCTGCCGATGATCATCTTGCCGAGCTCGTCAGGCTCCGCGCGCCGGGTGCCCCACCACTTCCAGAAGGCGGCGACCGCGACCAGCATTGAGAAGCTGAGCGCAGCATCTATTGTAATCATGTAGCTAGTCGGCAGGGTCACCCCGAAGAAAGTCAGCTGGAACTGCGCGTCCGCCCAGACCAGATAGGCGTTAAAGATTTCCTGATTGGTCAAAAGCGCCACTGCCAGCACCGGAACGAGCATCAGCAGCGCGAGCAATCGGGGCACATCTGCTGTGGTCAGTTTCTTCTTTGCGGCCTTGCTGGTGACGGTGGGCCGGCTGCCATCGGGCAGCCACGGACCGGCCTTGATATAGAGCAGCAAGCCTGCGACCATGACGATCCCTGCCGTGCCAAAGCCATAGTGCCAGCCGACCTTCTCGCCCAGCGTGCCCGAAATCAGCGGTGCGACAATCACGCTTACGTTGATTGCGATGTAGAAGATCTGGAAGGCCATGGCCCGGCGCAGGTCGTTCTCGCCATAGAGTTCGCCGACCTGGCTGGCGATATTGCCCTTGAACAACCCGACCCCGACGATCAGCGAGAGCAATGCAAACAGGAATGCGCCTTCGATCGCCATCAGGAAGTGGCCGAGCGCCATGATCAGGCCGCCCAGGATCAGCGTGATGCGCCGCCCGAGCCAGCGGTCCGCAATCAGCCCGCCGAGGATCGGGGTCAGGTAGACCGTCGAGGAATAGTCGCCGAAAATCGCCGACGCGAGCGGCTGGCCTTCCAGCCCCTGGTAATGCACCGAACGCAGCCAATCGAGCCCGATCACCCCGCCGATATGCTCGGGCAGCAGCAGGTACTTGACCATATAGAGCACCAGCAAGGTCTGCATGGAATAGTAGGAAAACCGCTCGCAGCCTTCGACAAACGACAGATAGCCTAGCCCCTTGGGGTGTCCCAAGAAGGCGCGGTCCGATGCGGGAAGTTCGAATTCAGGGGTCGCTTCCGCAGCTGTCATCGGGCGATCTCGGCATCGAGGAACAGGGCAACATCGGCTAGCTCAACATCTCTCGCCAGGAATGCCTCGCCGATCCCGTTCATCAGCACGAACGGGAGCGTTCCTGCGTCCATTTTCTTGTCATGAAGCATGTGCGCGGTCAGCATCGAGCCCGGGCAGTTAAGCCCCAGCGCGGCAATCTCGCTCGGCAATCCGGCCTCGGCGATATGCCGTGCAACATGCTCGGCGCTGGCGCGGGGCAGCAGGCCGCGCCGCGCGGAATAGCGCGCCGCCAGCACCATGCCCAGGGCCACCGCCTCGCCGTGCAGCAGACGGTCTGAAAAGCCGGTCTGGGCTTCGAGCGCATGGCCAAAAGTGTGGCCGAGATTGAGCAGGGCGCGCTGGCCCCTGGTCTCGAATTCGTCCTCGGCAACGATCCGAGCCTTGGCCGCGACCGAATGGGCTACCGCATACTCGCGCAAAGCCGCATCGCCGGCCAGCATCGCTACGGCATTGCTGTCGCACCACGCGAAGAAATCCGCATCGCCGAGCAGCCCATATTTGACCACTTCGGCATAGCCTGCGCGCAGCTCGCGATCCGGCAGGGTATCGAGCACGGCAAGATCGGCGAGCACCAGTGCGGGCTGGTAAAAGGCGCCGACCAGGTTCTTGCCCGCGCCGGTGTTGATCGCGGTCTTGCCGCCGACGCTGGAATCGACCTGTGCCAGCAAGCTGGTCGGCAACTGGATGAACCGGCAACCGCGCTTCAGGATCGCCGCAGCAAAACCGGTGAGATCGCCGATCACGCCGCCGCCCAAGGCCAGCACGTGATCGCCGCGTTCGACTTGCTCGGCTAGCAACCAATCGACCGTGGCGGATAATACAGCCCAGCTCTTCGTGACCTCGCCAGGCGGAAGAACGCGCCAGACCGGCTCATGGCCGCCTTCATGCAGCGCATGTTCGACAACCGGCCCCCACGCGGCATGGACATTCGCATCGGTCACAATCGGCACCCGCCGCTTGCGCAACCGCCCGCTGCATTGCGGCACCAGATCGGCCAGCAGCCCTGTGCCGATGCGCACGTCATAGGGCCGTCCGGCAATCGCGACGGATACTACAGCCACTCTGCGATACCTTTCAGCACAGTGTCGATTGTCCTGGAATGAGGACCGTCGTTACTCATCACATGGATTTGCGCCTGCGCATAGTCGGGCTGGCGTTCGTCACGCAATCGGGTCAGTGTCTCGCGGCGATCGCCGCTCTGCAGCAGCGGACGATTTTTCTTGCGCGCGGTGCGTTCCACCAGCGTGTCGATATCGCTGTCGAGCCATACCGACAGGGCCTTTTCGAATATCAGATCGCGCGTAACGGGATTGCTGAAAGCGCCGCCGCCAGTAGCGATCACGGTGTGGCCGCCGCCCTCTTCGATCAACCGGGCAATGACCCGCCGCTCGCCATCGCGAAAAGCCGCCTCGCCGTAGTGCTCAAAGATTTCCGGGATGGTCATGCGCGCGGCAGCCTCGATCGCTTCGTCGGCATCGACGAACTTGCTGCCCAGCGCCACAGCCAGCCGCTTGCCGACGCTGGTCTTGCCGACGCCCATCATCCCGACGAGCACAATCGGTCGGTCGATCCGGCGCGCCAAGGCCTCGATTTCGCGGGTTGTGAGCGGCTCGGTGCGGTTGTCCATTGCAGCGTAGCCTATAGATGCGTTAAGCGGCCATACAAGCATTTGGGCATGTTTTTGGAAAGGTCGCGAGTGACGCTGGCTATGCGCAGGAACTGGTTGCTTGGTGGACTTGTGGCGGCAGTGCTTTTGCTGCTGGCCTATGCCTGGATTGATGGCGGGAAGCGGCCCCTGCGCAACATTGCCCAGCCGGTCGCTGTTCCGGACTGGCGCGGATGAAACGCCTCGCGCTGCTGCTCGGCGCTTCACTGGCCATGACATCGGCATGGGCGCTGGCACAAAATGGTCCCGAATCGTTGCTACCTCCGGGTTTTGACCGGCCCGCGCCCAAAGCCGCGCCGTCCCGCACGCCGGCGCCTGCTCCAGCTTCGGCACCTGCGGCCGGGCCTGCGCGATCAGCTGGGCCGGGCGCAACGACCACCGAGCCCGCAGTCCAGCGCCTGCCGACTGATTTGGACGGCCCGAGTGGAGCAGTCAGTAGCGCGCCAGTCACCGCAGCGGCACCTTCAGTCAAATTGCCACCGCTCGACGTGGTGGCAAAGATGTCGTCCGACGAACTGACGGATATGCTGGGCCTGAGGCCGAAGTTCGATATTCCCGCCGCTGCCCGCCGCTCCATGGCCCAGATTGGTGTGCTCGCGGAAAATGAAGGAGGCCTTCCGGCCGCTTCGCTGACGAACCAGAATGCCTCGCTGGTCCGCGCTGCACTGATCGGTAACAAAGGAAGGATGGTTTCGCGCTGGGGCCATATCCTGCTGCGCCGGGCGCTCGCTTCGCGGCTCGATGCACCCGCTGCCATGAACCCCGCCGATTTTGCCGCCATGCGCGCCGCGCTGTTGCTGCGGATGGGGGAGGGCAATGCCGCACGTGATCTCGTGCAGGATATCGATTCGGGCAATTACTCCCCAGATCTGACCCAGGCCGCGCTCGATGCCTATATTTTCACGGCGGACTTCACCGGGATGTGCCCGGCGGTGACGATTCAGGGCGGTGCCCGCAAAGATGCGCAGTGGCAGGCGGTCAGCGCGATTTGCGCCGCATTCAGGGGCGACGGCAATACGGGCCTTGCACAGCTGGATCGACAGCTCGGCGCCGGCGCGATGCCGAAGATCGATCTGTTGCTGGCCCAGAAATACGCCGGGGCGGCCGGCAAGGCGCGCCGGGCGGTGAAGATCGAATGGGACGGAGTGAACGAACTCACGCCATGGCGCTATGCGCTGACGATCGGCGTCGGCCTCCAGCCACCGCCAGGTTTGATGAAGAATGCCAACCCGCAGATCTCCTATATGGCGGCTACGGCGCCGATGCTCGGACTTGAGGCGAGGGCGACTGCTGCCGATGTCGTTGGCGGCGAAGGCGTACTGTCGAGCGCGGCGATGGTCGATCTGTGGTCGCAGATATATGCGCTGGAGGACATTACCGGCGAATGGTCGGACCGTGCGGATCAGTTGCGCAGCGCCTATGTCGGTGGCGACGCCAATGCAAAAATGAAGGCCATCCGCGGGCTCTGGGACGGCGCAGGCGACGCTGCCCAGCGTTACTCGCGCCAGGTGCTCACTGCCTATGCGGCCGCGCGAATCCCGGCGGACAGCGGTCTGCGCGGTGATGCCGGTGAATTGATCGCTTCGATGCTGGCGGCGGGGCTTGACGAGAACGCGATGCGCTGGGTGCCATTGGCCGATACCGGCACGCAGGAATGGGGCCTGCTTGCACTCGCCGCGCCCACTCGCTCGGCGGCGGTCGAGCTTGCGGCGCTGGAGAAGTTCAACTCAGGCGACAACAGCGATGAGAGCCGCAAATCGGGCTTTCTGCTGGCTGGACTTGCAGGGCTCGGGCGAATTAGTCCCGAGACCGCCGCAGATTTCGCCAAGAAATTGAACCTCGACATGACCCGCAAGACCCGGTGGACTGCGATGATCGACCAGTCGGCCCAGGTAAGGAATGGGGAACTGGTGGCATTGCTCGCGGGGCTGGGCATGCAGGGCTCCAGCTGGTCGAAAATGACTCCGCTCTATCTATACCACATCGTCGCCGCGCTCCAGCAGGTCGGGCTTGACGCCGAGGCGCGGATGATCGCGGCAGAGGCCGTGGCGCGGGCTTAGAGCCTGATGACGTTAGGTTGCACCACCGTGACGGAGCTGATTTTGGCCCAGCACAAGAAGCGAGGAGAGAGCCATGCCATCGCATAGTGAGCGACGAGCGACGCCGGGATGGGCCAAAATCAGCCCGCCCCAAGGGGTTGCCGCTGGAAGCCCCTCGGACTGCGTCGCGTCGCTTGACCGGGTTCCCGACCCGCCCGGCGCGACGCTCCTTGCCGAGAAGCTTCCAGCGGCAATCCCGGTGATGCAACCTGACGTCATCAGGCTCTAGATCATTTCCGGCGAGATAGATTCTTTCCTCGTCATGCTCGCCGCTGAGCGTGGCGCGGCGGCGAACACTCTTGCAGCCTACCGGCGTGATCTGGAAGGCGCAGAATCCGCAATCGGCCTTTTGCTGCAGGCTGATCAAGCCGCACTCGCCTCGCTCGGTCAGTTCTGGGCTGATCTCGCACCCGCCAGCCTCGCGCGTAAATGCTCGGCGCTGCGGCAGTTTTACGGGTTTCTGATCGACGAGAAGCTGCGCGCCGACGATCCATCTCCCGCCCTGCCGCGCGCCCGCGCGCGGCGACCATTGCCGCGGCTCTTGTCGCATGGCGAAATCGAGATGCTGTTTGCCCGTGCCGAAGCCGAGGCGGCAGGGGACAGGCCCGAGCCTGTCCGTCTGCTGGCGATGCTCGAGCTGCTTTATGGTTCCGGCCTGCGCGCCAGCGAACTGGTTTCGCTCACCCGCGAGGCGGTGCCCCGCGATGCTCCATTTCTGACGATCACGGGCAAGGGAGGGCAGCAGCGGCTCACGCCGGTCAGCACCCGCGCGCGGCATGTGCTGTCGCGTTGGCTCGCGCTCAGGCAAGGGCCGAGTAAACACCTGTTTCCCTCGCGCAGCGCCGCCGGGCATCTGACTCGCGTGCGGCTGTTCCAGATGCTGCGCGATCTTGCCGCGCGCGCCGGGCTCGATCCCGAAAAGGTCAGCCCACACGTACTTCGCCATGCTTTTGCCACGCATCTGCTTGAAGGCGGTGCCGACCTGCGGGTGTTGCAGACCTTGCTGGGCCACGCCGATATCGTCACGACGCAGATATACACCCATGTCGATAGCGCCCGGCTGGTGGCGCTGGTTAACGCCCGGCATCCGCTGGCGAGGGGGATGGCAAACGTTCCTCCGGTGTCATAGGTACTGCAACAAACGCGGGATTAAAGGGAGTCGCAACCATGAACCATTCAAAATTCAGCCGAAGTCTTGCCCTGTCGGCAATCACCACCGCAACCTGTCTGGTCCTCACGCTGCAAGGCGAAGTCGCCGCGCAACCTGTCCAGATGGCGGCGGTCCAGGCGATCAGCGCGCAGGACAAGACCGAGGGAGCCAAAGCGCACCCGCAGCTGGTCGCCGAATTCGGCGGCGCGATAACCGGCCCGCAAGCGACCTATGTCGAAGGCGTCGGCAAGAACATCGCGGTGCAGTCTGGTCTCTCGAACGCGCGCGGCGATTTTACAGTCACGCTGCTCAATTCGCCGGTCAACAATGCTTTCGCCGTTCCGGGGGGCTATATTTACGTCACCCGCCAGCTCGTTGCGCTGATGAACAACGAAGCGGAACTGGCAGGGGTGCTGGGGCATGAGGTCGGTCATGTCGCCGCACAGCATTCGCGCAAGCGCCAGAGCGCCGCGACACGCAATTCGATCATCGGCGTGCTGGGCACGGTGCTGTCGGGCGTATTGCTCGGCAACGGCACAGCGGGGCAGCTCGGCCAGAAGATATTTTCGCAAGGATCGCAGCTGCTTACGCTCAGCTATTCGCGAGGACAGGAAACCGAGGCGGATAACCTCGGCATCACCTATCTGGGCCGGGCCCGATACGATCCACGCGCCATGTCGACCGTACTCACCAGCCTGGCCAACCAGAATGCGCTGGACGCGCGGCTGATGGGCACCAGCAATCAGGTTCCGGCATGGGCCTCTACGCATCCCGATCCGGCCAGCCGGGTGCGCGCTGCACTGGTGCGGGCCGGGGCCGGCGCGACTGGGGCAACCAACCGCGAGGGCTTCCTGCGCGCGATCGACGGCATAATGTATGGCGACGATCCACATCAGGGCGTAATCGAGGGCCGCAAATTCGTTCATCCCGACCTGAAGATTGCCTTCGAGGCCCCGAGCGGCTTCACTATGGTCAACGGCACGCGTTCGGTCTCGATCAGCGGGCAATCTGGCAAGGGCGAGTTCTCGACCGGGGCCTACAGTGGCGATATGGAAAGCTACATCGCTGCTGTGTTCGGCGCGCTGACTGAACAGGGGCAGGCCAAGATCACTCCTTCGGCGATTCAGCGCACGACAGTGAACGGCATTCCCGCCGCCTATGGCACAGCCCAGGTCCAGGCGAGCAATGGTCCGGTCGATGTCGTTGTTTTCGCGTATGAGTTTTCAAAAACGCAGGCCTATCACTTTGTGACGATTTCGGCTGCGGGAAGTGCCAACCAGTTTAACTCGCTGTTCAACTCGCTGCATCGCGCCTCTGCCAGCGAGGCTGCTGGCGTGCGTCCGCGCAAGTTGGCAGTAGTGACGGCCAGGTCTGGCGATACCCTGCAAGCGTTGGCCGCGCGCATGGCCTATAGCGATGCGGCGATGGAGCGCTTCCTGGTGCTCAACGGGCTCGATGCGAACAGCCGGATCGTGCCTGGCCAGAAGGTGAAAATCGTCACCTATTGATCCGGGTTGGAAGGCCGGAATGCAAAAAGGGCGGCAGTTTGCCCTGCCGCCCGAATTGCTTGACAGTTGCTCGGCAGGATTAGGCAGCAGCACCCATCGTGGATGAGGTGGTGTTGAACGTCGCGGACAGCGAGCCACCGAGGCCCTGCATGGCGGCAATGGCAGCCACGGCAATTAGCGCCGCGATCAGGCCATATTCAATCGCTGTTGCGCCTGCGGTATCGGTAACGATGTCGCTATCCATGCCGTCAGACATAAGGTTTTTGAGAAACTTCATGGGAACCCCCGAATTGGTGTTTGACGAGTCATTCTGGCTGGTCAAAGCTTTTATGATAGGTAAGTATTAGAGCGGTTTTCGATCATTCTGGATCATATCCGCACGAGCTGAAGTAGTTGGCGCATTCTGTGGGTTTGAAGATATCGACGAGTTTGCCGATCAGGTCCCACAGGCCGCTTACGGTTCGCTCTT
>JBDSSP010000150.1:0-3814 GCA_039928735.1 Novosphingobium sp.
CCATGCCGGCGATGCCTGCATTGATGTGGACGACTGTGCCGCCGGCGAAATCGAGTGCGCCCTTGCCGAACAGGAAGCCCATGTCGGTTGGTGCATCCGGCAGGAAGTCCGGGCCAGCCCAATACCAGACCATGTGTGCGATCGGGAAATAGACCAGCGTCATCCACAGGACCATGAACACCATCAGCGGAATGAACTTCACGCGCTCGGCAAAAGAGCCGACGATCAGCGCAGGCGTGATCATCGCAAAGGTCATCTGGAATACGAAGTAGGCCAGTTCCGGGATGTAGACGTTATTCGAGAAGGTCGCCGAGAAAGTGCCACTGGTGACACCAGCCATCATCACCTTCGAGAACCCGCCGACAAACGGGGCAAGTGGGCCGGTGCCGCCACTGGTAAAGGCCATCGAATAGCCCCAGCAGGCCCAGACCAGGCCGGCAATGGCAACGATCATGAACACCTGCATCAGCACCGAGAGCATGTTCTTGGTGCGGACCAGGCCGCCATAGAACAATGCCAGGCCGGGGATGCTCATCATCAGCACGAGGGCCGAGGAGACGAGCATCCAGGTGGTGTCGCCCTTGTTGACCATCGTGGCCTGGGCTGCGACGTCTGGTGCCTTGACCAGTGCGGGCGCGGCGGCCTGCGCGAAGGCAGCAGGGGCGGCGAGGAGCAAGGCTCCGAGTCCGCCCGCGCCGCTGATAAGCTTGCGGATCATGTTTGAACCCCTCTGTTCGTTTGCGGGCGTCACAGCGCAGTATCCCCACTTTCGCCGGTGCGGATGCGCGTGGCGGAAGCAAGATCCAGTACGAAGATCTTGCCATCGCCGATGGCCTCGGTGCTGGCAACTTGCTGGATCGTCTCGACCACTTGCGGTGCGAGTGCGTCGGAAGCGGCGATCTCGAGCTTTACCTTGGGCAGCATATTCGTCGAATATTCCGCGCCGCGATAAATCTCTGTCTGGCCCTTCTGGCGCCCGAATCCCTTCACCTCGGAAACGGTCATGCCAGCGACGCCAATCGCGCCAAGGGCTTCCCGCACTTCGTCGAGCTTGAAGGGCTTGATAATGGCGATGATGAACTTCATCCCTAACCCCTGATTACCTCCGGCCAAGCGCCGGTCCAGCATGTTAAGCAAAGGGCGTGCCAATTAGGGATTCGTCAGGATTCAGGCGATCCAGACTGACCTTTCAAATTCAGTGCAGAGTTAAATCGCCCGATTCATGTGCACGTGCCTAACTTTTGGGCAGATCCAGCCGTGCATAGATTGGCAAGTGATCCGATCCCCGCGACGCCAGCGCACTGTGATGGACGCGCGATTGCAGGATGCGCCAACCGGACGAAATCACGATCCGGTCGAGCTGGGCCACCGGGCGGCGGGACGGAAAGCTGGGTCCGCAAGACAGCACACGCCAGTCCTTGCCAAACTCCCGCAGGCACCCGCCGTGTATTGCCCATTCGTTGAGATCGCCCATCAATACGGTGGCAGCGGCATCTTCGGACCGCGCCAAGTCCCCCAGAATAGCCCGAACCTGCTGGCGTCGCCTCAGGCCGGACAGGTCGAGATGCATGCCTACTATGCGAATCTTTTGGCCGCCCAGGACGAGATCAACCCGGACAGCACCGCGCGGTTCGAGGGTCGGCAAGGGAACTATATTCGCCCCCGCCCATTCGATGCCGCGCCGCACCAGCAGAGCATTGCCGTGCCAACCGATCGAATCCGGCCTTCCGCTCAGCTGCACAGCGCGATAGGGCGTATGTTCGTCGAGCGATGCCAGCGGCAGCACGCTCTTTCGTTCGCCAAACCGGCGATCGGCCTCCTGCAGGGCAACGACATCGGCATCGATCTCGCGCAACACCGAGAGAATGCGGTCAGGATCGCGCCTGCGGTCGAGTCCGATTGCCTTGTGAATATTATAGCTGGCGCAGGTAAGTATCACTTCAATCGGCGGCTCTATCGCCAGCAATATAGCGATCGGTCGGCCGGGTAGGCAGCCCATCAATGCTCCGGGTGCGGGCAGAATATTTCACTTCCCATTCCGCAGGATCCTGCGCGGCGTGGTATTTGACCAGTGACTCACGTTCCCGCTCAACTTTCATCAGCGGAACACCCCACCCACAGCTGCCCTGCACGCTTTCGACGGCGACATCGAAAATCTGGCGGGTTCCGGGAAGCAGTGCAAAGTGTGCGGCCAGATCTGCCCATTCGGGATCGGCAGGCAGGACCGCGCTGCCATGGCCATAGATTCGCAGGATAAGTGCCGGTTGCTCAAAATTGCACATCATTATGGTGATCCGGCCATCAGCTAGCAGGTGCGCGTTGGTTTCGTTGCCGGAGCCAGCGAGGTCGAGCCAGGCCACCCGTGTTGGAGAAAGCACGCGGAAAGTACCTTCCAGCCCCTTGGGAGAGAGGTTGATCCGCCCTTCGTCGGCCGCGGTGGCGACGAAGAAGACTCTCTGCCGCGCAATCATCGCCACATGGTCCGGGGTGAGCGTATCTGTGAAGTCAGCCATAGCCGCACGGTTAAGCCGCTTGGCCCCGGGCGGCAAGAGTGCCAGAAGCTGCAAGCGAACAAGGCGGAGGCGGTCATGGCATTGCAAGTGATCGGCGCGGGATTGGGCCGGACGGGGACACTGTCGCTCAAGACCGCGCTGGAACGGCTGGGTTTCGGCCCTTGCCACCACATGGTCGAAGTGATTGGCAACCCTGAGCAAATTCCTGTGTGGAATCGGGCCACCGACGCCAAGGCAGTCGATTGGGAGGAAGTCTACGCCAATTACCGTTCCACAGTGGACTGGCCGGGCTGCCATTTCTACGCGCAACTGGCGGATTTCTACCCGCAGGCCAAAGTGATCCTGTCGCTCCGTGATCCGGAACGCTGGTTCGAGAGCATGTCCGAGACCATTCTGGCCGTCGCCAAGGAGAAGGGAGATGATCCGACCGCAGTGCCCCCGGACGAGAGCATGAGCAAGTTTGCCAGTATCATTTACCACCACACGTTCGACATGGACTTCGGCTAGGAAAACGTCATTGCCGCCTTCGAACGGCACAACGCTGAAGTCAGGCGGCGCATCCCTGCCGAACGCCTGCTGGTCTTCCAGGCGGCACAGGGCTGGGAGCCGCTTTGCGCCCATCTTGGCGTGCCCGTACCCGAACAAACATTCCCGCACGTCAATGATCGTGAAGAGTTCCGGACGCATGTGAGCAGGGCTCAGGAAATGGGCTTTTAACGCTCCTTGGTGGCGCTGAAGACCAGCTCGGGGTTCTTCTCCTGCTGGTAGCTTACATCCCAGCTCGATCTTGCCATGAACACCGGATCACCGTCGCGATCCTTTGCAAGGTTTGACTTGTTGAAGTCAGCAAAGCCCTTGAGCGCGGCGTCGCTACCTTTGAGCCAGCGCGCGGTATCGAACGGCGATTGCTCCAGCACTGCCTCGACCTTGTATTCTGCCTCCAGCCGCGAAATCAGCACCTCGAGCTGCAACTGGCCGACCACGCCGACAATCCACTGCGCGCCAATTTCCGGGTAGAAAACCTGGATCACGCCTTCCTCGGACAAATCGTCGAGCGCCTTGCGCAATTGCTTGGTCTTGGTCGGGTCTTTCAAGGCCACGCGGCGCAGTATTTCCGGGGCGAAGTTCGGCAGGCCAGTGAAGCGGACGTCATTCTTTTCGCTGAGCGTATCGCCGACCCGCAAGGTGCCGTGGTTGGGTATGCCGATGATGTCGCCGGCTTCTGCGGTATCGGCAATTTCACGGTCCTGCGCGAAAAACAGGATCGGGGAATGCACCGCCATCGGTTTGCCGCTGCCCGA
>JBDSSP010000151.1:0-13810 GCA_039928735.1 Novosphingobium sp.
GCGCGCAAGACTTACGATCTTGAAGTATGGCTACCCGGACAGAATGCCTATCGCGAAATTTCGTCCGTCTCCAACTGCGGCGACTTCCAGGCGCGGCGGATGGATGCCCGCTACCGTCCAGCTGGCGAGAAGGCCAAGCCGGAATTCGTTCACACGCTCAATGGTTCCGGCCTCGCGGTCGGGCGCACGCTGGTGGCGGTGCTGGAGAATTACCAGCAGGCGGATGGCTCGGTGGATGTGCCCTCTGTGCTACATACCTATATGGGCGGACTGACCAAACTGATACCACAACCCTGATGCGCATCCTTCTCACCAATGACGACGGTATCCGCGCCCCTGGCCTCGCCGTGCTTGAGCGCATCGCGGCGCATTTTTCCGATGATGTCTGGATCTGCGCGCCGGACGAAGAGCAATCGGGCGCAGGCCATTCACTCACCCTAACCCGCCCGGTCCGGCTGAGGCAGCATGACGAGCGGCGTTATTCGGTGACCGGAACGCCGACCGATGCGGTTACCATGGCGCTCAAGCGGCTGATGCCCGAACCGCCCGACCTGATCCTGTCAGGCGTGAATCGTGGGGCCAACCTCGGCGACGATGTCACTTATTCGGGGACCGTCTCGGCAGCATTCGAAGGCGCATTGGCGGGCATTCGCTCGATCGCCCTAAGCCAGGTCTATGTCAGCGAAGGCATGGGCGATGATGTGTCCTTTGCTGCAGCGGAAAGCTGGGGAGAACAGTCCATACGCCCCTTGCTCGACGCACCCTTTGCGCCACGAACGCTCGCAAATATCAACTTCCCTCCGTTAACAGCCGACAAGGTGAGGGGCATAAAAGTGGTTCGCCAAGGGTTTCACGATTATTCGCGCGGCTCGGTCGTTGAGGGAATGGACCCGCGCGGCTTTCCCTATTTCTGGTTCGGTCTGCACGGCATTGAACTCACCCCGGGGCATGCCAGCGACCTTGAAGCCATTTCTGACGGCTATGTTGCAGTAACTCCGCTCCAGCTCGATTTCACCCACGAGGCTTCGTTGAACTCGATGGCGGAGCGCTACCTATAATGCGATGGCCGAAGCTGATTCTGGCTTTTGCACCAATGCTTATCGCGGCTGGCGAGGCGATCCTGCCGCCAGATCAGGAATTGGAACACGTCGTCAAGGCCGGCGAAACGTTGAGCGGGGTCGCCCAGCGCGCGGCGGTGCCGCGCATTCTGATCGTTGAGGCAAACCACCTGACGGCACCCTTTGCCCTGCGCGCCGGGCAGAAGCTTACGATACCACGCACCCGCCATCATACAGTCGGTGTTGGCGACACGCGCTTTACCATTGCCTATCTTTACGGCGTGCAGTGGCAGGACATTGCGGTTGCCAGCGGGATCGATCCCGCCGCCCAACTGACGCCCGGACAAAAGTTGTTGATCCCGAGTGTTATCGCCACTGTGGCGCAGACTGCCGCCGCACCAGCCCCCGTTGTATCGCAGAGCGCGGCAGCGACTGAGCCTGGTCTGCGGTTTACCTGGCCATTGGCCGGCGCTGTACGGCGCGGCTTTACCCAGCGCGGTCGCAGTGCCAATTTCCACGAAGGGCTCGATATTCCGGCAGCCGATGGCACGACCGTGCGCGCCGGCGCCGCGGGCAGAGTGCTATTCGCGGGCGAGGAGCCCCGACAGTTCGGCAAGCTGGTTGTCGTTGACCATGGCGGCGGCATGCAAAGCGCCTACGCCTTCCTAAGCCGGATCACAGTAAAAGAAGGCGACACCGTCACGCAGGGCGAGCGCATCGGACTTTCCGGACACAGCGGCCAAGCGCGGGGATCGGAACTGCATTTTGAGATTCGCCGCAACAATCGCCCAGTCGACCCCGCACGAATGTTGCCAACACGCTGATTTATTCAGGCTAACGCCCAGAACGTTGCGCCCATCGTCAGATAGGCCACTAGCCAGAAGCCGCTGTCGATCGCTCGCTGACGGATATCTGCGCCCAGCCGCGCCTGTGCAAGCCAAAGTGCCGGGATAACGAAGGCCAGCGCAATTCCGCCAGACTGCATCGCATAAAGCCAGGGTTTGGCCGTCAGCGTCGCTGCGCCAATCCGGGCCAAATTGTGCCCAAGCATCATTGCTCCGATCAGCATGACGAGAACAACCGTTCCATAGCTACGCGCCTTGCCGCCGACATCGCCTGCTGGGCCCTCCAGCAGCGGCCTGCCAGTCCGGAACAAAGGGCCATGCCAGACAATGCCCACTGCAACCGCGAGATTTGCGGCCAACACCACCGCGATCCAGTTTATCGGCCCCATACCTGCACCTTTCACGTTTTTCAGGACAGCAGTAGCGCAAAGCGGCCCAGCAGTGTAGGGGCCGCGCTTCATGGCAACTCAGCTACCTCCGCAGCCCAAAGTCGGCATGGTCAGCCTCGGCTGTCCCAAAGCCCTGGTCGATAGCGAACGGATTCTCACGCGGCTCCGCGCCGATGGTTATGCCATGAGTGCAGACTACGCCGGGGCCGACGTGGTGCTGGTCAATACTTGCGGCTTCCTCGATTCCGCCAAGGAAGAGAGCCTTGCGGCAATTGGCGAGGCAATTTCCGAGAACGGGCGGGTGATTGTTACTGGCTGCATGGGCAACGAGGCCGACGTAATCCGGGCGAAATTTCCGGCTGTTCTGGCGGTGACGGGAGCACATCAATATGAGGCTGTGGTCGAGGCGGTGCACGAGGCCGCCCCTCCGGGGCAAGGGCCATACGTCGATCTAATCCCGCAACCGGACATCAAGCTGACCCCGCGACACTACAGCTATCTCAAAATCTCAGAGGGCTGCAATCATGCCTGCAGCTTCTGCATCATTCCGCAATTGCGCGGGAAACTTGCCAGCCGCCGAATCGATGCCGTTTTGCGCGAGGCTGAAAAGCTGGTCGCCTCGGGGACGCGCGAACTGCTGGTCATCAGCCAGGACACCTCGGCATATGGTGTCGATACCCGGCACGAGCCGCGCGAGTGGCATGGACGGCAAGTTCGCGCTCACATGACTGACCTCTCCCGCGAGCTTGGCCAGCTGCGCACGCCTGAAGGCGTACCGCCCTGGGTGCGGCTGCACTATGTCTATCCCTATCCGCATGTCGATGCAGTGATCCCACTGATGGCGGAAGGGCTGCTCACGCCGTATCTCGACATTCCCTTCCAGCATGCCTCGCCCAAGATCTTGCAGGCCATGAAACGCCCGGCCAACGAGGCCAAAGTGTTGGAGCGGCTGGTACAGTGGCGCTCGATCTGCCCTGATATCACGATTCGCTCGAGCTTCGTCGTCGGTTTCCCTGGCGAAACCGAAGATGATTTCGCCTATCTGCTCGACTGGCTGGACGAAGCCCAGCTCGATCGCGTGGGCGCCTTCCGTTTCGAACCGGTTGCAGGAGCTGCGGCCAACGACCTGCCGGGTGCAGTGCCTGAGACGGTCAAGGAAGACCGTTATGCCCGGCTGATGGCGAAGACCGAAGCAATTGGCCTTGCCAAGCTGGCGGCCAAGATTGGGCGCGCTTTGCCGCTGATCATCGACGAAGTTGGCGAGCCTGACGAGGAAGGCGATATTGGCGCAACCGGTCGATCGCAGGCCGATGCCCCGGAGATTGATGGTAATGTCTTTCTGCGCAATGTGCCGGTATCCCTTAGGCCAGGCGACTTCGTCCAAGCGCGCATCGAACAGGCCGACGCTCATGACTTATTTGGCTATATTTCAGACATTTGAATGCGCGGTTGCAATATTATCAACAAGTGGGATTCAGTTTGCACTTGAAAATGCGACGATTTTGGATAATTTTAAACATGCCTATCAGGCATCCTCTCCCAACCTTCCAAAGGGCCGGTCCATACCGGCCCTTTTTTTAGGCCCACAATTGTCCCCTTTCTGCAAGAGTTTGCCTCGTCCCATCATCCCGCTTAAACTTGGATTCCAATTTAAGTGCGGTGCGCGTGGGACTATATACAGGCTACTTCGGCAAGGGCCTCAAGCACATCGAGACGCTGTATCAGCGCGGCGAACGCGAGCTGACAATGGACTTCGTGCGATTGCTGTGTTGAAACTGCCCCGGGGCTGACTAAAGCAGCACCCCGGCCAGATCACGCCAAGCCGCACGCGAGCCTTCCAGGCCGGCCGCACTGACCACCTGAATGCAGACATGATCCGCCCCGGCATCGTGGTGCGCCTTGACCCGCTCGGCGATCTGCGAAGCACCGCCCCACGCAAAGATGCCATCGATCAGCCGGTCGCTTACCGTGGCGATATCCTCGTCCGAATAGCCAAGCCGCCGCCAGTTGTTGCAGTAGTTTGGCAGGCTGGTGTAGAATTTTATAGCCTCGCGCGCCAGCGCCCGGGCCTTTGCGGGGTCACTTTCCAGCACTACGCCCTGTTCCGGCGCCAGCACTTTGCCAGCCCCGAGAATGCCACGCGCTGTAGCGGTATGGCCGGCATCGACCAGATAGGGGTGTGCGCCGCCCGTGCGTCTGCCCGCCAACGCCATCATTTGCGGCCCTAAGGCGGCAATGCACAGAGCGTCGCCAGGCAATCCGGCCGCCTGCGCTTGATCCAGCCATTCACGCATCTTGGCAATCGGCTTGATCCAATCCTCGCCGATAATCGGGCCGTGGCTGACGCCAATTCCAAGCCATACGCGCGCCCGACGTTCGGCGGACTGCCCCTGCCACCAGGCTGCAACATCGGCGGCCCCCTGCTTCCAGATATTTATGATGCCCGTGCAGATAACGATCCGTTTGGTCGCCGAAAGCAATCGGTCGACATCGCCAAGCACCGCATCGTCGATCCCGCCAGGAATCCAGAGCGCGCCATAGCCCAGCTCGTCAAGCTCGGCCGCTGCCTTGTCGATGGCCGTTGTATCGCCGAAGCGCAGATCCATCGCCCAAACGCCGACTTTTCCGATATTCGGTACCATCACTTGCTCTCCCGATTAACTGGTTTTGCATCGTCTATGCTGCCCGGGTCCTATGCTGCCCCGGCATTCTAAATTGCGGCCTAGTAGGTAGCAGCTGGCATGGCGCTCGCCAATGGCATGAGGTGCCATCCTGTCGCGGGCAGGGCCAGCAAGCAATGGCCAATCAGCCCGCGTCGTTCTGCGGCCGAACATAAATCCGCTTGAGCTGCGGGTAGTCACAGGTGAGCGACTGTTCGATCTCGCAGATCGCGCGCTCGACATCCCGCGCCGAAATGGCATCCTCGAAATCCGCGCTGATGATTGCAGTCACGCTATCCGGGGCAAGATGCGCGGTCAGCACTTCGTGAACCGATACGATCTCGCGCCGCGCCGTTATCCGTTGCCTAATGGCCTCGACCAGCGCGGGATCGGCTGCCTCTCCGATAAGCAAGCTCTTCGATTCGTAGAGCAGCAACATGGCCAGCACCGCCAGGACAGCGCCGATCAATACCGAGGCTAAGCCATCCCAGAACGGGTTGTGGGTGATCAAGCTCAACGTCAGGCCAATTGCGGCAATGACCAGACCGACCACCGCCCCCGCATTTTCCAGAAGCACGACGATTGTCGGCGCGTCCTTGGATTGGCGTATCGCCTGAAGATAGCTCAGTCCCTTGTTGCCCGTCTCGAAATCCTTCTTGGCTTCTAGCGTGGAATAGCCTTCGAGCGCGATCGCAATGGCGAGCACGATGAAGGCAATTTTCGGATCGGTTGCGGGCTCAGGATGCCGGATGTGCAGAACGCCCTCATAGATTGACACTCCGGCACCCAGCGCGAAGACAAGCACGGCAACGACGAAGCTCCAGAAGTAAAGTTCCCGGCCGTAACCGAACGGATGAATCTTGTCCGGCGGGCGCTTCGCGCGCGAACGGCCATAGAGCAGCAAAATCTGGTTCACGCTATCGACTACAGAATGCACGCCTTCAGTAAGCATCGCCGAAGATCCGGTTATCGACGCTGCGGTGAACTTGGCGGCAGCAATGCCAAGATTGGCAACCAGCGCGACGATCAGCGTCCTTGCTGAACCAGATGCCGCCATTCAAAATTCCTCATCTTGCCAAACTGTTTGCCGGTTTTTCACAGCCAGCCAATCCGCCTGAAGCGCAACCACAATCCGCCGCAGATTGCGAATATCCCGGCGAGCACAACGAAATAGCCATAGTGCCAACGTAATAGCGGCATGAAGTCGAAATTCATTCCATAAATCCCGGCGATCGCCGTTGGCACCGCCAGGATCGCCGCCCATCCAGCAAGCGACCGGGTCATTTCGCCCAGCCGGTGCTGTTCAAGCAGGCTCGCAGTCTCGACGATGCTGGCCAGCGTTTCCTTGAGCCCGATCATCCGGGCCAGGCTACGGCGCACGTGATCAAGCACATCGCGGAACCATATCCGCGCAGAATGATCTACCGCGGGCAACTCATGGGTAGCCAAGCGCTCACAAACCTCCTCCATTGGCCCTATGATCCGCTCGAAGCGGCGCAATTGTCGGCGGAGGCGAAAAATACGGCGCAGCGTCGAAGGTTCGGGGAAAGTTTCGATCGCCCGCTCTTCCATTGTCTGCACTGCGGTTTCGAGTTGTTCCATGACTGGCTGGTAGCCATCGACGATGAAGTCGAGAATGGAATGAGCGACGAAATCCGGACCCTCGCACAGGCGCTCGGGATTGGCTTCAAGCCGTTGTCGCAGCGTGCTGTGATCTCGTGAAGAGCCAAAACGCACGGTAACAATAAAATCGGGCCCGAGAAAAATGGCGGATTGCCCGTATACGATACTCTCGCCACCTTCCAAAGCCGCGGTTCGGGCGACGACGAACAACTGCTTGCCGTACGTCTCGACCTTGGGAAGCTGGTTGGGATTGAGCGCATCTTCGACCGCCAGCGGATGCAGGCCGAATTGGCTGCGGATAAGTTCCATCTCTGCCTGGTCGGGCTCGGCCAGCCCAATCCAGTCAAATGAGTGCGGCGGCTGCAATGCGCGCTCCACGCCGTCGATGGCGATATCATCGGGCGAGGGTCTGCCGGCAACATAGCGGCGGGCGGCGATTACTGGCATGGCACGCTTGTGGCAAACGCGACGCGCGCTGGCAATCCGCAGCAGCTCTGCCTACAGATGATGGGCAGGCAGGAGGCCGACGATGAATGCGATGAGCCCGGCTGAAGCACCACTCGATATGCTGATCGTGGGAGCGGGTATCTCGGGCATCGGCATGGCGGCGAAGCTGACCATGCAGTGCCCGGGCAAGCGCTATCTGATGCTCGACCGACGTGGCGAGCTTGGCGGCACCTGGGATCTTTTCCGCTATCCCGGGATCCGCTCCGACAGCGATATGCATACATTTGCCTACCAGTTCGCCCCCTGGAATCAGGAGGAAACAATTGCCTCGGCGGAGCAGATCAAAGACTATCTGCGCGGAGTGGTCGAGAGCCACGGCATCCGCGACAAGATGCGGTTCGGCAGGCAAGTTGAGAGCGCGGACTGGGACAGCAAGGCCGGACTATGGCGGGTGATCGCGCGGCAAGCGGATGAAACTGCGGAAACAATCACTGCCCGGTTCCTGTTCCTGGGCACTGGCTATTACGACTATGATAAGCCTTACGATGCCGAAATTCCTGGCATCGCCAAATTTAAAGGCGAGGTCATCCACCCACAGTTCTGGCCTGAGGACTTCGACTGCACAGGCAAACAGGTGGTGATCATCGGCTCGGGTGCAACGGCGGTATCAGTGGTTCCTGCAATGGCCGAAAAGGCCTCTCATGTCACCATGCTCCAGCGCACCCCCACCTGGTATGGCATCCGCCCCCGCCTCGATAGCTTCGCCAGCAGCATGCGTCGCTGGTTGCCCGCCAAATGGGCCTGGACGATCAACCGCGCCCGCGCGCTGCGCATGCACGAATTCCTGTTCCGCCGGGCGCGCTCCAGGCCCGAGGAGTTTGGCGCCATCCTAAAGAACATGGTGCGCGAGGCACTGGGCGAGGCCTGGAACGAAGCCGACTACACACCGCCTTACAACCCCTGGGAACAGCGGCTCTGCCTTGTGCCCGATGGCGACATGTTCGCAGTGATCCGCGAGCGCCGTGCCAGCGTGGTTACCGGCGAGATCGAAAGCGTCACGGCAAATGGCATCACGCTTACGGATCGGCGCAAGCTTGCCGCCGATGTCATCGTCACCGCCACAGGCCTGCGCATCGCAACTCTGGGCAAGATCCGGGTCAGCCTCGATGGCGCCCCGATCGATCCGGCGCAGCATTTCTGGTATCGCAACTGCATGTTTTCGAACGTACCCAACCTGGCGGTGCTGTTCGGCTATCTCAATGCCGGCTGGACGCTGCGGGTCGATCTAGTCACTGACTGGCTTACCCGTCTGCTGGTCCAGATGGACGCCTGGAAGGTGGATATTGCCATCCCGGTTCTGCCCAACGACCACGATCTGGTGGACAGCCAACCGCTCGACCTGCTGTCATCAGGCTATCTCCAGCGCGGCAAGCACCTCGTTCCCAAAAGCAGCACCAAAGCACCCTGGCGGATCAACATGAATTACCGCGAAGACAAGGCAGAGTTGGCCGCCGCGCCTATTGATGACGGGGTCTTGCGGTTCGAGCGGATATTTACCAGTCATTCTCTCTCCACACCTGCTCAGCCTGAGCTTGTCGAAATCCCCGCGCTGACCTAACCCCTCCCCATGGCCGAATCGCCCCGTATCTACACCGCCGCGCTGATTGTCATCGGTGACGAAATCCTGTCTGGCCGGACGCACGACAAGAACATCGCGCAGGTCGCTTCGTGGCTGGGGGTGCAATGTATTCGCCTGAAGGAAGTGCGCGTAGTCGCCGACGATACCGCCGCGATCATCGAAGCTGTAAACACTCTGCGCGCGCGCAATGACTATCTCTTCACCACTGGCGGGATTGGCCCGACCCATGACGATATCACGGTGGATGCCATCGCCGAAGCGTTGGGCGTGGAAGTCGAAGTACATCCCGAAGCGCGCGCAATTCTCGAAGGTTATTACAAATCGCGCGGCGGGCTCAACGAGGCGCGGCTGCGCATGGCAAGGGTGCCCGCAGGTGCCGAACTGATCCCCAACCGCTATACCGGTGCGCCAGGCATCCGCAATGGCAACGTATTCCTGATGGCCGGCGTGCCCCAAATCACGGCGGGCATGCTTGATGCGCTGTCCGGAACACTCGAAGGCGGCGCGCTGCTGCTGAGCGAGACAGTCGGCTGCTGGATAGCCGAAAGCGAAGTCGCCGAGCTGCTCGCCGCGACCGAACATGCCCATCCTACGTGCCAGATCGGCTCCTATCCCTTCTGGAAGGATGGCCGGGGCGGCGCGAATTTCGTAATCCGGTCGGTCGATGCAGAAGAGTTGGCGGCATGCAGCCGGGCTCTGACCGCTGCACTGGATGACTTGGGCAAACCGGCGATAGCGGGTGGGATTTAGGCACTTTCGAATGACTGCCGCAATCGCAACTGCCGCAATCGCAACTGTCGGTATCGCGGCCTGCGCTGCGCCGCTCAGCCTTGCCAATTTCGAGCGCAATCTCGCGTCGCACCACAGCGCCACTGAAGCGCTGACCCAGTGGTGCCGGCTGCGCGGGCTGGCAAATCCACCCCGGATCGTCGCCCGGGCCGTCAAGAGCGAAATCGTTAGCCCGGACGATACCGTTCGCGCGCTGCTGGCGATCGTCGCCAGCGAGCCGGTGCGGTATCGGCAGGTGCATTTGCTGTGCGGCGATACAGTCTTGTCTATCGCCGACAACTGGTATGTGCCTGCGCGCCTGACCGCAGAAATGAACCGCGCACTGGAGAGCAGCGACATTCCGTTCGGCCGGGTTGTCGCGCCGCTGGACTATACCCGGGAGCAGTTGGCAAGCATCCACGGCCGCGGTCCGGGTTGCCCGGACGGGACCGTGCTGTCTGTCCGCGCTGTGCTGAGGTTGCCCGATGGCCTCCCGATCAGCATGGTTGCCGAGTGTTACACGGCCGCTAATCTTGCCCCCGCAGATTGATCAGGGGCAGGTTGACTAGCGGACGGGCGGGGGCACTGCCGTGCGCACCGGCGCGCCCTTGTTGACGACATAGGTAATCAGCAGCCGAGCAATCTCCCCTTTGCGGATCAGTACACTGCAGCCTTTGGATCGATTTCCAGCTTGGTGTTGTTGTTTCGGCACCAGGCCTCAAGCTCAAGCTTCAATTCAGGCCACAGATCTGCCGCCCAACCCGGTGCCACATCGCGCCACCGCGCCTCGGGCGGCAGGGAAATGGTGGGGATGCCCATCCAGAAATCGAGCGTGAAATGCCCGCCTGGTCCTGTGATAATCATCATTTCCTTCCAGCGCGGACTAAACTGAAAGTGCCCTCTTTTCCTGCCGAACATGGCTCGCAGCCACCCCGCTTTAGTCAGGCCGTCGCCTCGGTGCCGGCGATCGAAGTGCGGTGCATCATCCGGCCCGATGCGGGATCATAGGGGATCGCGCGGTGCAATGCGGCAGTGTTCTCCCAGATCACGAAATCACCTTCCTGCCATTCATGGCGCAGCGAATAGGCCGGCTGGCAGCACCATTCAAGCAACCGCACCAGCAGTGCCCGACCTTCCGGGATGGACATGCCGACCACGCGATCGGCAGTCGAACCGAGCAACATTGACTTGTGCCCGTCGGCTTGGGTGAAGACGAGAGGACGTTCGATTTCACGCTGAATGCCGATTACCTTTTCGTATTGGTCGACCGGAATCGACCCGCGCAAGGGAACCATGCTGGCCTCAACCGAATGGATAACCTTTAGGCCATTGAGTTCCTTGCGTTCAGCCTCGGGAAGCCCGGCATAGCCTGCCGAGGTGCTGGCAAATTCGGTCTGGCCGCCCTTGGGCGCGGTCTTGCGCGCCGATAGCAGGGTCGCAAACGGCGGTGGGAAATCGACCGGCATACCGTCCATGTGATAGAAATAGGTGCCCAGTACATATTCCGGCTGTGGGTTGATTTCGGGGTCAAGAGTCACCTGATAGACGTTCTCGTCGGTGTCCTGCTTATTGAACTGGCCGGTCAGCTTGACCATACCGCCCATCAGATCGGTGATCTTGAGCTGTTCATCGTCGGTTAGGTTGAGCTTGGGGAACACCAGCACGGTGCGTTCGGCCAGCTTGGTACGCAGTTGTTCCGCAGCCTCGGGTGTGAAAATGTCCGCGCGGTGGTCCCACAAGACGCGGCTGCCAACGCCGGGTTTGATCTCTTCGAATCGGATGGTCATGATGTTCTTCCAGCTATGGCTCTGACATTTGCTGAACATTCGTTCAGCACAGCGGGGCGCGCAGGTCAAGCATGGAGGGGACGGGGCGAATGCTGGCTATGTATGGCAGACAAGTGCCAGCGCCGCTTCATCACGGTGCCCTGCACGTCCATGCACCAAACGGAAGGGGCCGGGAAGGTCTCCCCTCCCCGCCCCGATCAATTTCCCGAATTGGGCTGCGTTAGCCGCCAGCGACCTGCGACACGTCAATTTTCAGGCCGGGGCCCATCGATGAGGAGAGGCCGATCTTCTTCAGATACTTGCCCTTGGCACCGGATGGCTTGGCCTTGACGATAGCATCGACGAAGGCATCGAAATTGGCGCGGATCGCGTCATCGGAGAAGCTCATCTTGCCAATCCCGGCGTGGATGATTCCGGCCTTTTCGACGCGGAATTCGATCTGGCCGCCCTTGGCAGCTTTGACTGCTTCGGCAACGTTCGGCGTGACTGTGCCGAGCTTCGGGTTCGGCATCAAGCCCTTGGGGCCAAGCACTTTGCCGAGACGGCCGACGATGCCCATCATGTCAGGCGTGGCGATGACGCGGCCATAATCAAGATTGCCTGCCTGCATGTCTTCGAGCAGATCCTCAGCGCCAACCTTGTCGGCCCCGGCTGCCAGGGCCTTTTCGGCGTTATCGCCGCGGGCGAACACCGCGACCTTGACGTCCTTGCCGGTGCCCGAAGGCAGCGAAACCATGCCGCGCACCATCTGGTCGGCGTGGCGCGGATCGACGCCGAGGTTCATGGCCACTTCCACGGTTTCGTCGAACTTGGTAGTCTTGAGATCACGCAGAGTCTTGAGCGCCTCATCGACACCATAGAGCTTCATGTTTTCGCCGAGCTTTGAGTTCAGCGCCTTGCGGTTCTTGGAAAGTTTGGTCATCGGATCAGCCCTCCACCACGTCGAGGCCCATCGAACGGGCCGAGCCCTCGATGATTTTCGTGGCCTGTTCAATTGTATTGGCGTTGAGATCGGCCATCTTGGTCTGGGCGATTTCGGCGAGCTGCGAACGCTTGATGGTTCCGGCGGAAATCTTGCTGGGCTCCTTCGATCCCGACTTGAGGCCGGCAGCTTTCTTGATCAGGAAGCTGGCAGGCGGCGTCTTGGTGACGAAAGTGAAGCTCTTGTCCGCGAACACCGTGATGATCGTCGGGATCGGCATGGCCTTTTCGAGATCCTGCGTGGCCGCGTTGAACTGCTTGCAGAATTCCATGATGTTGACCCCGCGCTGACCCAGCGCCGGTCCGATCGGGGGAGCAGGCTTGGCTTCGCCCGCGGGCACCTGCAGCTTGATATAGCCGTCAATCTTCTTGGCCACTATGGGCCTCCTTTCTTCCTGTTGGCTGGCGCATGTTTCAGCGGCAGACCTCAGAGTGAGCGGTCAGGCAGAAGGCATGAAGCCTTCCTCCCGCGTGGATTTCTGCCTGAACGAAACCAGCCGGAAGCGCGGGCCGATAGCGGGATCGGCAACACATTGCAATGATTCTTCCCCGATGACCTTTAGCGATCGGCCGAGGGGACCTACTTCGAAAGTTCGACTTCCTCGAAGCCAAGCTCGACCGGGGTCGCACGTCCGAAGATCGATACCGAAACCTTGACGCGGTTCTTTTCGAAATCGAGCTCTTCGACCACGCCGGTGAAGCTCGCGAAGGGGCCCGCATTGACCTTGACCGAATCGCCGATCTCGTAATCGACAGAAATATGCCGCTTGGGCTCGGCGGCGGCGGCATCGCGGGCTCCGAAATACCGCGCGGCCTCGCGGTCCGAAATCGCCTGCGGCTTGCCATTGGGGCCAAGGAACCCCGTCACCTTGGGTGCGTTCTTGACGAGGTGATAGACATCGTCGTTCAACGACAATTTGGCCAGGACATAGCCAGGCATAAATTTGCGCTCGACCTGGACCTTCTTGCCGCGCTTGACCTCGGTAATGGTCTCGGTCGGCACTTCGACTGCCTCGACCAGTGGCGACAGGCCCAGCCGTTCGGCCTCCGACAGGATCGAATCGCGGACCTTGTTTTCAAATCCGGAATAGGCGTGGATGATATACCAACGGGCCATGGGTCTCTCTTCGCGTAATCAGTGAATATCAGGCTGGCCTGTCAGGCCAGTGAAAGCAAGAACTGCACCAGCTTGCCGAACAGCGTGTCGATGCCCAGGAAAAACACAGCCAGGATCACCATCATGATCCCGACGAAAATCGAGGTGGTGACTGTTTCCTGCCGGGTCGGCCAAACGACCTTGCGCGCCTCCGCCTGCACCTGGCGCACGAATTCGCCGGGCGAGGTTCTGGTCTTGGCTGGACGATCTTCCATGCGGGTTCATTCCTTAATCGCTTCCGCCACAGGATCATCGCCGCCCCGGCGCCCTGGCAAACAAGGGAACCGGGAAGGGCGCTGATTCTCCGATGTCGGAAGATGAGCGCGACTTAGCGAGCAGACGGCGCTTTTGCAAGCCGGGCCATCAGACTGCGCCGCGTCCGGAAGATCACCTGGGCACCTGGCGGCAGGGTCGCGGGCTCTTCGCCTCCGATATACCACAGATATTCGGCCCCTTT
>JBDSSP010000152.1:0-5410 GCA_039928735.1 Novosphingobium sp.
AGGATCGCCGAACATTCGCCGTCAATTACCCCGTCGATAGTCTCTGGCCGCCAGCGCCGCTGGAAGGCGCGCACGGCGGCCAGCCCATCGGCGATGTCGTAACCGAAGCGCTCGAGCGCCAGATAGAGTGCGCCGTCATTGGCATAGGGTGATGGGATGCGCAGCTCGGGCCGGGCCAAAGCCAGCCGGTAGCGGGCAAGCAGATCCCACTCAAACAGCTCACCGGGATCCTGCTTGCGCGCCGGGGCAATGTCGGAATGGCCGACAATGTTGGCGCGCGGAATGTTATGGCGCTTTATGGTCTCGGCCAGTAGCGGAATGAGGCTCTCCACCTGCGCCTCTGGAAACGGCCGATAGCCCCATTCGTGACCGGGGTTCACCAGTTCGATCCCGACGCTGGCCGAATTCACGTCGGTAATCCCGCGCCAGTAAGACCGGCCTGCGTGCCACGCACGTTTACCGTCCTTGACCAGCCGGGTGACCGTGCCATCCTCATCGATCATGTAATGCGCCGAAACTTTGGCCTCTGGATCACACATGCGCTCCAGCGCCCCGTAGGCATCGGGCATGCCGGTATAGTGCAGCACCACCATCGAGACAGGCAGAAGCCGCTCGTCCCAGTTGGGTGACGGGGATTCCAGATGGATCAGATCCGACATCAACCGCCCGGCAGGATCGCGCCCAGTACCAGCGCATCGTCGGTGAGTGCGTATTGCAAGCCGCCACCCAGGCTTGCCGCCAGCTGGTGAAGCATCGCGGCCGGCGCGGTGCGGCTGGAGAGTTCATTGGGGTGGAGCTTGCCTTCGAGCGCCTGGCCGATGGTTTCATCGAACGCTATCCTGGTGCCTGCCGCACGCACGACGATTTCGCTTTTTCCGTCACGCATTTCCGCACCGATATCGAGCGTGCCACCGCGCACCAGCGACTCGATGCCGATCAGCGCAAGATTGAGCAGTGTCTTGACCGCAGGCTTGGGCATCGCATCGCCGCCGAACGACCAGGTGACTGCGATCCGGCCATTGTTGCCTGCCAACGCATCGATGACAGAGCGCGCTTCCTCGACCGGTACCATGTCGCCGTATCCGCCCGCTGCGCCGAAGGCGAGGCGGAAGAATTTGAGCTTGTCTGCAGAGATCTTCGCGCTTTGCTCGAGCAATTCGAAGCAACGCTTGCGCATTTCCGGGTCTTTTTCTTCGATGATCAGTTCGATGCCGTTGTTCAGCGCGCCGACCGGGCTCAGCATGTCATGGCATAGCCGCGAACATAGCAGGCTGGCGAGGTCGAGCGAATTGGCGGTCATGGGCGGGCAATCTTTCCGGTGCGATCCTGAGGCCGCCCCTTACTCCGCTACCACCGTATAGCCAAGCGCCGCGAAGCCGCCTTCACCATCGCGCCAGAACGCTACATCGCCATTTGCGATGATCGCCCAGATGCGCCGATCGCCGCTGGCATGTTCGCAGTCAGTGGCTGACGGCACCGGGTGACCTGCCGGGTGCGAATGATAATAGCCAAGCAGTTCCGGTCCACCTCGGCGCGCACTGCGGTGGGCGGCTAACAATGCGGCCGGATCGATCTCAAAATGCCGCGCAGGATCGGGCGCGACATTGGCGGCGGGTAACACCGTTCCGATCTTTCCATCGCGGCCTAGCAGCAGTCCGCAACATTCCAGCGGCCAGGCCTTTGCCGCTTCTTGGAGCAGTGTTGCAATCGTGCCACTTGTCACTTCGATCGTCATTCCCATGTTCTAGACATGGTTCAGGGGGAAAGCATCATCGAAGGCATCGTCGCGTCCGGCGGCGAGCGGCTCGACAAGGCGTTGGCCTTGGCTAGCGGCCTCTCGCGCGAGCGGGTAAAGGCGCTGCTGGGCGAAGGCCGGATCATGCTGGACGGCCAGGCGGCGGGGCAAGCCTCACACAAGCTGGCGCCAGGCACTACGTTTCGCATCGACGTTCCCGCTGCTGTCGCTCTGGAGGCTGCGGCGCAAGATATTCCGCTGGCCATCGCCTTCGAGGACGAACATCTCATCGTCGTCGATAAACCTGCCGGCCTGGTAGTGCATCCAGCGGCCGGCCACCTCGACGGCACGCTGGTCAATGCGCTGCTCCACCACTGCCGGGGTCAATTATCCGGCATCGGCGGCGTTGCCAGGCCTGGGATCGTCCACCGCATCGACAAGGACACCTCCGGGCTGCTCGTCGTCGCCAAAAGCGACGCGGCACATGAGGGGCTGGCACGGCAGTTCGCCGATCATTCCATCGAACGGGCCTACCTCGCGATTACCGCTGGGTGCCCTGTCCCGCCCGCCGGAACCATTCGCGGCAACATCGCCCGCTCTTCGACCAATCGCAAGAAGATGGCGCTGGTCGGCGAAAGCCGCGGCAAGCATGCTGTTACGCACTACCGCACGATTGAAGTGCTGCAGAATGCGGCTCTGGTCGAGTGCCGACTGGAGACCGGGAGAACCCATCAGCTGCGCGTTCATCTAGGGTCAATAGGCCATCCGCTATTAGGTGATCCTGTCTATGGACGCGCCCCTCCCCGCCTTCGGCCGGTGCTTTCCAGGCTTGGCTTTTGTCGCCAGGCGCTGCATGCCGCCGAGCTTGGCTTCAACCACCCCGTTTTCGGCGAGAAGCTGCACTTTACCAGCGCTTTACCTGTCGACATTATTGGGCTTTTGAGCGAATTGCGGAACACAAGCTGAACTTTTGCATTATAAGAAAACGCTGTGTGGCGGCCTCCAAGCGATGCCTCTAATGGGTCTCTTAACGGCCAGCCGACAATGAAAGGACGGTCGAACCGAAATGTCAGTACCTAAAAACAGCCCTGCACGCCGCACTCGCGGTTCTGCGAGCCTCGCGCCAACGCTTGGCGGCGAGGACGGACTCAATGCCTATCTCACCGAGATCAAGAAGTTCCCGCTGCTTGCGCCCGAGCAGGAATATATGCTCGCCAAGCGCTATGCGGAACACCAGGATCCCGAGGCCGCGCGCCAACTGGTCACGAGCCACCTTCGGCTCGTCGCCAAGATTGCGATGGGCTATCGCGGCTATGGACTGCCGGTCAGCGAATTGATCTCCGAAGGCAACATCGGCCTGATGCAAGGCGTCAAGAAGTTCGAACCCGATCGCGGCTTCCGTCTGGCCACTTATGCAATGTGGTGGATCAAGGCCTCGATCCAAGAATTTATCCTTCGTAGCTGGTCGCTGGTCAAAATGGGTACGACGGCAGCGCAGAAAAAGCTGTTCTTCAACTTGCGCCGGATGAAGAAGAACCTCGACGCTTACGAGGATTCGGACCTGCATCCTGATGATGTGAAGACGATTGCCACCAAGCTCGGTGTTTCCGAGACCGAAGTGGTCAACATGAACCGCCGGATGATGCTGGGCGGTGACGCGAGCCTCAATGTCAGCCTGCGCGAAGATGGCGAAGGCCAGTGGCAGGATATTCTTGCCGACGACAACCCGCTGCAGGATTTCATGGTTGCGGAGGCTGAAGAGGCCGGCATGCGGCATGCGCTGCTGGGTGAGGCCATGCAGGGCCTCAATGAGCGCGAGCGCCATATCCTGACCGAGCGGCGCCTTATCGACGAACCCAAGACGCTCGAGGAGCTCAGCCAGGTCTACAATGTCAGCCGCGAACGCGTCCGCCAGATCGAGGTGCGGGCTTTCGAAAAGCTGCAAAAGGGCATCATGCGGATCGCTGGCGAACGCAGGTTGTTGCCAGCTACCTGATAAGGGTCCTTTTCAGCAAGCGCTGAACCTGTCACCAAGCGGCGGATATGGCTCGTTTCCTTCCGCCTCCGCTGCGTAGTGGCAGACCTGGTCGTTTAACGCGCCTCAGCCGGTTCTTCGTGCGGCTCGTGGCCTGGTTTCTGGCGATCAGCGTCGGCCTGAGCGTGGTTTACAAATTCCTGCCTCCGCCCATCACATTGACAATGCTGATCGATCCCCATGGCTTCAATAAGGAGTGGACTCCGCTGTCGCGCACGGATCGCAACATGGTCGCAGCCGTGATTGCCGGTGAAGATGCGAAGTTTTGCGAGCACAACGGTTTCGACGCCGAAGCCATAGAAAAGGCAATGGAGCGCAACGCCGATGGCGGCAAATTGCGCGGCGGGTCCACGATCAGCCAGCAAACCGCCAAAAATGTGTTCTTGTGGCAGGGCGCTGGCTGGACGCGCTATGCTCGCAAGGGACTCGAAACGTGGTTCACTTTCCTGATCGAAAACATCTGGGGCAAGCGGCGAATCATGGAGGTCTATCTCAATGTCGCCGAGACCGGGATCGGAACTTATGGGGCCGAAACCGCAGCGCAGCGCTATTTCCATCACTCCGCCGCGCGGTTAAGCCAGGTCGAGGCGGCGCGAATTGCTGCCGCGCTGCCCAGTCCCAGGAAGCGATCGGTGGTTGACCCTAATGGCTTTACGCGCCGCCACGGCAATGCGATCGCTGCGCGCAGCGGGGTGGTAAAGAGCAACGCTCTCGATAGCTGCGTCTACGATTAGGCCGGATTACGCGCCCAGATCGGTTGCCGTCAGCGTATAACTGCCATCAGTCTCGCCGATGCCAAAGCACTTAACGCGTACCAGCAACTGTCCGGTGCTGCGCGCGGTGAAGTTCAGCTTTTCGGTACCGCTGGTGCCCGAATCCTGCGACTTCACTTCGGAAAATGCAGAGTCTGGCTTGTCGCCACCATCGTCAGGCTCCACCGGGTTTGGCAGACCAATCGCCACCACACCGTCATAAGCCGCATTCAGGTCAAGCCGGTAAGAATGGCCGGCTATGACAGCCAAGGTATAGAGCCTGACATCGTCGCCATCGGCCAAACGGGCTGCGACCTGAGTCGCCGGGCGAAGCGCCGCTGGCGGCGGTGGCGGCTTGGGTGCATCGGTGCGCTTGAGTGACAGCTCGAAATCGCCGGGCTCGTCGGACAGCGAATCTACCTGGAGATAATAGGTGCCGGTCGTTGCCAGCTTGCGGCGCAACACCGGATTGAGCCCGTCACTGTCGTCATTTTCGGCTATCTGCGAATATTCGCCTGCTTTGTCTGCCCCGGCGAGCCGCAGCACCGTATCTTTTTCGGAAGTGGATTTGAGCAGCACCCATTGTCCGGCGGTGCCAGCGAAGGAGAACACCATCGGCGACCCGGACGAGGTGATGCCCTTCTGCGTGGAATCGAGCTCAGCCGAAACGACCGGAGGCGGGCTGATGCCGACGCTGCGGCGGCGCACCAGAATTTCGCGCGGCTCGTCCGAGGCGGCGACGGAAAGAACGTACTGCCCCACGCGCGTCGCGACAAAACGCAGGCGCTCGCCATCATCGGTAGCGCTGACACTGCCGCCCTTCTCGAATACTTCGCCAGGCTGCGGGGCAAGCAACGCGCCCCGCGCATCGCAAAGCTTCAGCGTATG
>JBDSSP010000153.1:0-10077 GCA_039928735.1 Novosphingobium sp.
TGCTTTCGCGCAGCGGAAAAGTTGCTATGCGGCCAATATGGAGCCGTCCGACAGCTTTCCCGATCCCGCTTCCCCCGTCCTGCTGTTCGATTCGGGCGTCGGCGGACTGACCGTGCTGGCAGAACTGCGCAAGGTGCTGCCCGATGCACCGGTCATCTACGCCGCCGACAACGCCGGCTTGCCCTATGGCGGCAAGAGCGAAGCGGAAATTGCGGCGCGGGTCTGCGGGCTGCTTGGCAGGATGGCGGAGCGCTACCATCCCCGCCTGATCTGCATCGCCTGCAACACCGCCTCTACCATCGCGCTGGCCATGGTCCGCGATGTCTTGCAGATTCCGGTTGTGGGCACTGTCCCCGCGATCAAGCCGGCAGCGGCCATGACCCGGACCGGCGTAATCGGGCTACTGGGCACGGAGGCGACGATCCGGCAGGCCTATGTCGATCGGCTCGAGGCCGAATTTGCGCAAGGCAAGCGCCTGCTCCGCTTCGCCGCGCCCGAACTGGTCACTGCAGCCGAGGCCAAATTTCGCGGGTCTGCGGTCAACCCGGCAGTCTATTCCCGCGCGGCTGACGGGCTCAGGTCGCAACCGGGCGGCGCGGATATCGACACCGTAGTGCTTGCCTGCACCCATTTTCCGTTGGTGGAAGACGAGCTGGCCCAGGCGTTCGGCCCCGTCGTCAGCTTCGTCCACGGCGCGCAGGGCATTGCCCGGCGGATAGCATATCTCACGCAAGGCCAGCAGTTTGACCGGTGCCAGGCCGACCGTGCTATCCTGACGCGGGATGGCGCAGACCTTGCAAAGCTCGCCCCGGCACTCGCCCGCTTCGGGATCGAAGAAGTTACCGTGTTTTGATCCACATCATGGGAAACAAGCTGCTAGTGGATTGATTTTGACATTCGCATCCCGCTATCGGCAAGCTCAAGTGCGAATGTCAAAATTATAAAATCCACTAGAAACAATATATCGCTAGTGGTTCTCATGTTTCTGACACTTGCCACTGCCCTGGCCGATAGGGATGCAAATGTCAGAAACGAACCACTAGCCATCCAATCACGCTTCGTATAATGGGCGGAAAAATGGCATCTGCGGTGGCTTTGTGAACTACGACCAGATTTTCGATGCAGCAATTGACCGCCTTCATTCGGAGGGCCGTTACCGCGTTTTCATCGACATCCTGCGGAACAGGGGTGCCTATCCCAACGCGCGGTGTTTTGCGGGGCACAACGGCCCCAAGGACATCACGGTCTGGTGCAGCAACGATTATCTCGCGATGGGCCAGCATCCGCTGGTGATCGCAGCGATGGAAGAAGCGCTCCACGATGTGGGTGCGGGTTCTGGCGGCACTCGCAACATCGGCGGCAACACGCATTATCACATCGAGCTTGAACAAGAATTGGCGGATCTGCACGGCAAGGACGGCGCGCTGCTGTTCACCTCGGGATATGTCTCGAACGACGCCACGCTTTCTACCCTGGCCAAGGTGCTGCCAGGCTGCGTGATCTTTTCCGACGAGCTCAATCACGCCAGCATGATCGCGGGGATCCGCAATTCGGGTGCCGCCAAGAAGGTGTTCCGCCACAACGATGTCGCGCACCTTGAGGAACTGCTGGCAGAAACCGATCCGGATGTGCCCAAGCTGATCGCCTTCGAGAGCGTCTATTCGATGGACGGCGATGTCGCGCCAATCCACGCGATCTGCGATCTCGCCGACAAGTACAACGCGCTGACCTACATTGATGAAGTCCACGCTGTCGGCATGTATGGCCCGCGCGGCGGCGGCATTGCTGATCGCGAAGATGCAGCGCACCGCATCACCATCATCGAAGGAACTCTGGGCAAGGCCTTCGGCGTGATGGGCGGCTATATTGCGGCCGAAAGCAAGATCATCGACGTCATTCGCTCCTACGCCCCGGGCTTCATCTTCACCACCAGCCTGTCGCCGGTGCTGGTCGCTGGCGTGCTGGCCTCGGTGCGCCACCTCAAGGCCTCCAGCGCCGAGCGCGAAGCGCAGCAAGTCGCTGCCGCGACGCTCAAGCGCCTGTTCGCCGAGGCTGGCCTCCCGGTCATGCCGTCGACCACCCACATCGTGCCCTTGATGGTCGGCGATCCGGTCCGCGCCAAACAGATCAGCGATATCCTGCTCGCCGAATACGGCATCTATGTTCAGCCGATCAACTTCCCGACCGTGCCCCGCGGCACCGAACGCCTCCGTTTCACCCCCGGCCCCGCGCACAGCGAAGCGATGATGGTTGATCTGACCAAGGCGCTCGCCGAAATTTGGGAACGGCTGGAGATGAAGAAAGCCGCCTGATTTCCGTGAATCCCCAAAATGCTCGGGGTGGCAGCGGGTCGTGGCCCGCGCTGCCGGAGATCGTGAAGGCCGGGCTTGTCCTCGCCGTGTTCACGCTCACGACCCGGGCCTGGACCTTCGGCAATCCGCTGATCAATGTCGATGAGCAGTTCTATGTCCTGACCGGCGACCGGCTGCTGCACGGCATTCTGCCCTATGTCGATATATGGGATCGCAAGCCCATTGGCCTATTCCTGCTTTATGCCTTGATCTGCCGGGTCTTCGCCGATCCAATCATTGGCTATCAACTGCTGGCAGTGCTTTCGGTCACACTTACCGGCTGCCTGGTGTTCAGCATTGCCCGTCGGCATAGTTCATTCACTGCGGCGCTGGGAGGCGCGGCCGCCTACCCGGCTTGGCTGACGGTTTTCGGCGGTATCGGCGGGCAGACCCCGATCTTCTACAATCTGCCTATGCTGGGCGCAGCGGGCTGGATCATCTCACTTATGGCGCAATCGGACGATCGCCGCCTCACCCGGCAGGGGTGCGGAATTATGCTGCTGGTCGGCGTTGCCTTGCAGATCAAATACAGCGTCATTTTCGAAGCGTTGTTCTTCGGACTTTCGCTGCTTTGGATCTGTTGGGCGCGCAGACGGTCATGGCTGAGGCTGGCGATCGTTGCGCCCGCCTGGATCGCCAGCGCGCTTGCCCCGACCTTGGCAGCATGGCTGGCCTATTTCGAATTGGGTCATGGCCTGGAATTTGTTCAGGCCAATTTCCTTTCGATCTTCCTCGACAAGAATGACTTCCTGCCCGCACTCGGGCGCCTTGCTGGGCTGAGCCTGGGGCTAGTGCCCTTCCTGACTTGTGCCTGGTTCGCATGGAAGCACTGGCGCGGCGACCATGGCCCAGGGAAACGTGAAACCGTTTGGGCACTTGCGTGGACCACCGTCAGCATTGTCGGCTTCCTGATATTCGGCGTGTGGTATGATCTCTATGTGCTGCCGCTGCTGGCGCCGCTGAGTCTGGTCGCAGCGCTGTCGTTCGATCACTTCGCCAGACAGCGGCGCGTGATTGCCATGATCGTTGGCCTGGGGCTGGCAGGCGGAATCGGTCGTTCGGGCGTGGACATGTGGCTCAAGGGCAATGCCCGCGACGCAGACCGCCTCGCTGCCATGATCAAACCGCATCTCGGCAATGGCTGCCTCTACGTCAACGAAGACCTGCCGATCCTCTACTATCTCACCCAAAGCTGTCTGCCCTCGCACTATCTGTTCCCCCAGCACCTCACCTCACCGCATTTCGAGAATGCGCTTGGCGTCAGTCAGATGGGTGAGTTGCAGCGAGTCCTGTCGAGCCGCCCTGCGGCGATTGTTATCCGCGCCAATCCCGACGAAGATGTTGAACCCGCGTCGAGAGCAATGCTCAAGGCCACGATTAGTCGCGATTACGTTTTGGCTGGTGGTACATTGGTCGGGGTAGAGCGCTTTGATGTCTATGTCCCCGCCCATCATGTGCCATGAAAGCATCAGGCCTGCCATCGACCGTCTCGGATGCACGGCTCGTTTCCTTGCCGGCTGACAGCATTTTGCATTAGCAATGACCGAGAATTCCGATAGAAATCGCGCGCGGCGCACGATGGCGAGACAATTGCTGCCGTGGGACCATAACCAGAGTGCAGGGAGCATCGATATGGCTGAGGATTGGGCCGCGAACGTCAAGAAATACGTTCCAGGTGCCGACGATGGAATCATCGCCGGGATCGTGCGCTATTGCGGAATTGCTTTGCAAAAGCGCGATTCGTCGCTGGTTTCTTTCAGTGATCCGGCGGAGATCAAGCGCGTGCGTGAGAACTTTCTCAAGAAGAAGCTGGCCTTGACGGACAGCGATGAGAAATTTGAAGCCGCCATCGCCGCAGTCGGCACGCGGATGAAGGGCGAAAAATTCCGCAACCGGGTGACCGTTTACTACCTACTCGCCGAGCAGTTCGGGAAATTGCAAGTTTTTGCGAAAGCCGCCAAGGCCCCGGCAGCAAAGAAGACCGTCACCACGGCCAAGGCCGCAGCGGAAACGACAGCTGCAGTCGGACTCGCCGGCATTGCTGCAAATGGCACCAAGGCCAAACTGGCCAAGGCACAGCCCGTTAAGACACAGACGGTGAAGGCCACACTCGCTAAGGCCCCGCCAGCCAAGACTAAACCTGCGAAGGCTGAGCCAACCAAAGCAAAAGCGGTCAAGACCGCTGGCACCGCGGGAGCGGCGGTCAAGGCCGCAAAGGCAGTGGGCGAAACTGCTGCGGACGCGGTCGGCACAGTGGCCGCCAGGGCAGCATCGGGGGCCAAGGCTGTTGGCGAAACTGCAGCCGATGCGGCTGGCGCGGTGGCATCGGGCGTGAAGGCAGTAGGCGAAACTGCGGCCATCGCCGCTGGCGCTGCCGGAGCGGTTGCCGCCGGTGCTGCGGGGGCCGCTGCAACAATGATGGGTTCAACCGCCAGCGCAGCCGAATCAGGCGTCAGAAGTGCGACACAGGCGCTCAAGGGCGACAGCGAAGATGGTAAATCCGGCTGGGGCTGGTTGATCTGGCTGCTGCTCATTGCAGTGGTCCTGGGCGTTCTGTGGTGGCTGTTCCATGACGAGCCTGCCGCATCAACCGACAACGCCGTCGCCACCGAGCAGAGCGCTGCGGCGACAGGCACCGAGGCAGATGTTGCGGCACCACCTGCTGTTGCAGATGATGCGCCTGCGCGCCGGGTCGAGGTGGTCGTGCAATAACCCGGAACTGAACCGAAGATACATTTGGGCCGGAGCATCGCTCCGGCCCTTTTTGTATCACCTGAGCGAGACGACATTGTCCGAACGACGTGGATCCTGGCGGTTGCCCAGATATTGGCTCGCCATCGGCTCGTCGCTGACTTCAACCGGAAGACTGAGGCCAAAGCCGTTGAACGCGGTTCGCATGGCTGCACCGTATGCACCCAGCATTCCGATCTCGATGTAGTCACCCGCCGCAACATCGCCGGGGAGATCGAATGGTCCATCCATGTGGTCGAGATCGTCGCAGGTCGGCCCGAAGAAGGTGTAGGGCCGGAGCGGTTCCAGCTCGCCTTCCCGCAGCAGCTTGACCGGAAAGCGCCAGCCGAGGTGCGCGGCATCAAACAGCGCACCATAGGCACCGTCGTTGATATACAGCTCTTTGCCGCGGCGCTTTTCGACCCGCACGATCAGCGAATTGTATTCTGCGCAAAGCGCGCGGCCCGGCTCACACCACAGTTCCGACGAATAGGAGACCGGCAGCGATTCTGCGGCGCGGTGGATCGCACCGAAGAAATCCTCCAGCGGCGGAGGCTGCATTCCGGGATAGATCGACGGGAATCCCCCGCCGACATCGACGATATCGACCGTGACCGAGGCATCAACAATCGCCGCACGCACCCGCTCCAAGGCCTGGACATAGGCAAACGGCGTCATTGCCTGGCTGCCGACATGGAAGCAGATGCCGAGGCAATCGGCCACCTGACGAGTCGCTTGCAGCAACGGCGCGGCGTCCGCAAGATCGACGCCGAATTTTGCTGCCAGGCTGATTTCAGAATAGTCCGAAGAAACGCGCAGCCGGACGCAGAGCGAAAGGTCTTCTGGCACATTGCCCGCCTCATCGGAAGTAGCCGCAACGATCTTGTCGAGCTCTTCCTGGGTATCGAGGCTGAATGTGCGCACGCCATGGACCTTGTAGGCCTCGGCGATGGCAGTAGCCGTCTTCACCGGATGCATGAAACACAGCACTGCCTCGGGCAGAGCTTCGCGCACCAGCCGCACTTCGGCGATGGAGGCAACATCGTAATGGGTGATTCCCGAATCCCACAGCACGCGCAACAGGGCCGGCGAAGGATTGGCTTTTACGGCATAGAGCGACTTGCCCGGGAACTTCTCGACAAAGAAGCGGGCAGCGCGCGCAGCAGCCTGCGGGCGGTTGAGGATAACAGGCTCGTCCGGCGAAAGAGCGCGGACTACAGCCGGTGCGTCAGGAAAGATGTGCAATTCAAGGGACCCCCAAACGGATTGTTTCGACAAAGCAGCCTTGCGGTTTGGAAGTCCCCATGGGGCTGCGGGGGGCGCTATAAATCCTCGTAGCTGAACTGCAAGTGAAAAGGCGGCTCAGGGCTGAGTTTAACTGAGCCGATCCCGGAAGTCCGCATATTCGAACTGCTTTACGCATTCGAGCGCATCGGTCTCGCTATCCCAAAGCCATATCGACGGCAGTGGCACGCCGTTGAAGGTCGTGGTCTTGACCATCGAATAATGCGCCTGGTCAAGGAAGGCGATGCGCTGGCCGGGCTCACAGGGGACGGGCAGCCGATAATCGCCGATAACGTCACCGGCGAGGCATGAAGGACCGCCGAGGCGCACTGCGCCGCCCTGGTGCCGAATGTCTCCGGCATCGATCAACTCGTTCTCCAGCGGCACTTCGCCCAGCATGGCCGGACGATAGGGTGCTTCGATGGCATCGGGCATGTGGCACGTCGCTGAGATGTCAGTGATGGCCACCGGCATGCCATTGTCGTGCGCATCGAGGATCGTGCCAACCAGAATCCCGGCATCGAGCGCCACAGCCTCACCGGGTTCGAGATAGACTTCCGCCCCGGTGTCCTCCTTGAGATCGAGCAGGAACTGGACCAGCTCGTCTCGCTGGTAATCGGCACGGGTGATATGGTGGCCGCCGCCAAGGTTGAGCCATTTGAACTGGCCGAAATGCGGCTCGAGATAGTCAAAGGCGACGTCCCAAGTGCGCGCAAGCGGCGCGAAATCCTGTTCGCACAGCGTGTGCATATGCAGGCCATCGACCAGCGCGATGTGCTCGGCGGTCAGTTGGTCGATGGGAAAGCCGAGGCGTGAATGCGGTGCGCAGGGATCGTAGCGCGGCACTTCGCCTTCGGGGTGTAGCGGATTGATCCGGAGCCCGATGTCGAAGCTGTCACCCCTCGCCCGCGCCGCTTCGATGATCGCGCTGCAACGGATGATCTGGCCGGGCGAATTGAAGATGACATGGTCGGACAAGCGCAGCACTTCGTCGAGGTCATCTGGCTTGTATGCGGCCGAATAGGTCGCGATCTCGCCGTCGTAGAACTCGCTGGCAAGCCGCGCTTCCCACAGCCCGGAAGTGCAGACACCGTCGAGATACTCGCCGATCAGCGGCGCGACCGACCACATCGAGAAAGCCTTGAGCGCGGCCAGCATCCTGATCCCGGCGCGGTCACGGACATCGGCGAGAATGGCCAGGTTCGCGCGCAATCTTGCCGCATCAACCACGAAGGCGGGGCTGTCGACGCGATTGAGGTCGAAATGGGCGAAGGCGCCCGGATCTCCGGCTTGGGTTTTCATGGCGGACTCCTAGCGCAAGAGGCTCTGCAGAACAAACACCCCTCCGTCAGCGCTTCGCGCTGCCACCTCCCCATTTGCACTGCGTGAAAATGGAGAGGAACCTTGATCCTCCCTATTTTCGTCCCTCTTGGGGCGCAAATGGGGAGGTGGGCCGCTGAAGGCGGGTCGGAGGGGATTTCAGCGCTTGCAATACAGAACCAGCGCCTCTGCAACACCCTCTGGTGATTTCAACACTTCCGCGGCAGGAATGCGCATGACCTCCAGTCCCAGCTCTTGCAGGAAGGCGTCGCGTTCCACGTCATATTGCGGGTTATCGCCCATATCGTGCGCAATGCCATCGATCTCGATGCAAAGTTTCGCCTTGGCGCAGTAGAAATCGACGGTGATCTTTTCGTCGAACGAATGCTGCCGCCGGAAAATGACGCCATCGGGGGCCTTGCGTAACAAATTCCACAGCAGCACTTCGGGCAGCGACATTTGTTGGCGCAGCTGGCGCGCTCTTGTGGTGTTTCTCGGGGTCTTCTTGCGCGGCATTACCCCTCCGACCCGCCTTCGGCGGCCCACCTCCCCATTTGCACTTCGTGAAAATGGAGAGGAACTCTTCAGTCCTTGTATCCTCTCCATTTTGCGAAGCCAAATGGGGAGGTGGCAGCCCGCAGGGCTGACGGAGGGGTCCTTCCTAAAACTCCACCGGCCCTTCAAGCTCCTTCACCGTCCACGGCAGCCCATGCTGGTTCAGCATGTCCATGAAAGGATCGGGATCGAACTGTTCCATGTTGAACACGCCCTCTCCCCGCCATGTGCCCGTGAGCATCATCGCTGCGCCGATCATCGCGGGAACGCCCGTGGTATAGCTGATCGCCTGATTTCCGGTCTCGGCATAGGCTTCCTCGTGATCGCATATCTGCGATATGTAGAAGGTCTGTTCGCCGCTTCCATCCAGCGCCTGACCGGTGGCAATATCGCCGATGTTGGTCTTTCCCTTGGTGGTCGCTCCAAGAGTCTCTGGCTTGGGCAGAACAGCAGCGAGGAATTGCAGCGGGATGATCTCGCGGCCCTGATAGATCACCGGCTCAATCCCGATCATGCCGACGTTCTTCAGCACGGTCAGGTGGTTGATATAGGCATCGCCAAAGGTCATCCAGAAGCGCGCGCGCTCCATTTCGGGGATGAACCGGGCGAGGCTTTCCAGCTCCTCGTGATACATCATGTACATGTTCTTCGGGCCAACGGTTTCGAAATCGAATTCCACTTTCTTCGACAAGGGCGGTGTTTCGACGAACTTCCCGCCCTCCCAATGCCGCGCCGGGGCGGTGACTTCGCGGATATTGATCTCCGGGTTGAAATTGGTGGCGAAGGCCTGGCCATGGTCGCCGCCGTTGCAGTCCAGAATGTCGAGCGTGCGGATGGTCCTCAATTTATGTTTCTTGAGCCACATCGCAAACACGCTTGTGACGCCCGGATCGAAGCCCGATCCCAGCAGCGCCATGATGCCGCGCGCCTTGAAGCGATCGTGCAGATCCCACTGCCACTTGTATTCGAACCGCGCGACATCCTTTGGCTCGTAATTGGCGGTATCGAGATAATCGACGCCCGCGTTAAGGCAGGCCTCCATGATCGTGAGGTCCTGGTAAGGTAACGCGAGATTTACAACCAGCCGGGGGCCGATCTGCTCGATCAGCGCAGTGAGTGCGGGCACATCCTCGGCGTCGATGAGATAGGTCGAGATCGTTTCGCCGGTTCGCGCCTTGACTGATTCGGCAATCGCATCGCACTTGGCGAGTGTGCGGCTTGCAAGGTGAATTTCGCTGAAAATCTGCGTGTTCCCGGCCTGCAATTGCGCCATCTTGTGAACGCAAACCGAGCTGACCCCGCCCGCGCCAATCACCAGAACCTTGCTCAACGCGCATCTCCTTTGCGAAAGCGGAACGCGCCATATAGATTGCTTGGATGACATCACAACATCGGCGCGGCCTCGCATCGGAGGCAGTTGCCCGAATAGCAGGCTCAAAATGGGAGAAATGACGATGGCTGAACAAAAAGTCGCAGTGGTCACCGGAGCGAGCTCCGGGATCGGCAAGGAAACGGCAAGGGCTCTTGTCGGCAAGGGCTGGCATGTCATCGGCACCGGGCGCAATCCCGAACGCAGCGCGGCCGCTGAGGCGGATATTCGCACCGAGATCGCAAATGGCGGCAAATTCGACATGCTTCGCGGGGACATGGCGCTGATGTCCGAAACCATGCGCATCGCAAGTGAGATCAAGGCACTGACCAACCGCCTCGACGTGCTGATCAACAATGCTGGCGGCGTGCGCGACCAGCGCTATGTCACCAGCGAAGGCACCGAGGAAACCTTCACTGCCAATCACCTCGCGCCGTTCCTGCTGACGCGCGAACTGCTGCCCCTGCT
>JBDSSP010000154.1:0-9348 GCA_039928735.1 Novosphingobium sp.
AGGCCCCCACCGCATCATCGCCCAGCCGCACCCCGAAATCGGCAGTCGGCACGCGGTAGTAGTGGTAGGGATAGACGTTGCGGAAATCGAGGCCGTAGAACTCCTCGTCCTCCATCAACTGGAAGGCACCCTTGTCGATATAAGGGTGCATCTGCTTTTGCGCCGGGCAGAAGTCCATCCAATCCTCGACCAGCCGCTGCGCATGGGCAATGCGGCCTGATGCGATCGGGCCTTTGCCCGGCGGGGGCGAGGGCGCGAGCATTTGCCAGCTCTGCGGGGCGTGCACTTCCGGGTCCTCTGCGAGCAGCGAGTGGAGCAGGGTGGTGCCAGTGCGCGGCAAGCCGATGACGAAGATCGGCCGCTTGATTGGCACTTCGGCGATGGCGGGCGTGGTCTTGCGGTCCAATGCAATCCGCAGCCGGTTCGTCAGCATCCGCTGCACCTGCCCGCGAATGGCGCGGAGCTGGTCCGGGTTGTAAGGCCCGGTAACATTGGCCCAGTCCACCACCTTGCCAAGCCGCGCCTGAAGGCCCGCGTCAGCCAGCCCGTAACCGCCGCTCTCGCGCTCGGCGAGTGTCAGCACTTCACCTGCATCGAGGAATCCGGCAACGCTCACTGGTTTTTGTTCTTGGCGAACAGTCCGGCCATGCGTTCGAGGAATTCGGGGCGACCGGCACAGCGCAAGTGGCGGGCAGTTTCGATAGCGATATAATCCTCCATTGGCAGCAGTTCGGCGGACACCGCGTTGGCCTTCATCATCCCCAGCGCCAGCGGATCGCGCTCGCACAGCTGCGCGGCAAGCTTGCCAACTTCCTCATGCAGAATGGCCCGTGGGAAAAGCCGGGTGACAAAGCCATACTCCAGCGCCTGCGCGCCAGTCAGCTTGTCCGGGAAAAACAGCATTTCGCGCGCCCGGGCGCCGCCGACGATGCGGCTGAGCGACCAGATCAGTCCCATGTCGCCCGATGCGGCGACCGCGAGGAAGGCGGTGGCAAACCGCGACTCGTGGCTGGCAAAGCGGAAATCACAGGCTGCTGCCCAGCCCATCCCTGCCCCTGCGCAGCCGCCGTCGATCGCGGCAATGGTCACTTGCGGCATGGTGTGGAGCAGCAGTGAGGCGTGATAGACCGGGCTCTGGTCATCAAAGCCAGTGGCCTTTGCGGCAGGCTCGTCGGCGGCCGCGCCGCCCATATCCGCGCCGACGCAAAAGTCATTGCCCGCGCCGCGCAGAACCACCACCCGCGCGTCGCTCGCGGCCACTTCGCGCAAGGCGTCGTAAAGCCCCAGGCAAAGCCCCAGTGTCACGCCATTGCGCCGCTCGGGCCGGTTGAGTGTGATGATTGCAAGCGCATCGCGGCGCTTGACGAGTACAGCCGCCATCGTTTTTCCCTCATGCATCCTTGCACAGGTGGTGCCGACAATAGCCAGTGCGGTCAAGCGAGCTGGCGGCTTGCCGCCTACCGCAAAAGCGCTATGGACCCCGGTAAGCCAAAGAGACGAGGAACCTGGGTAATGCAGCTATTGGGCGGGGCCGCCAGCGACGTGAGCCGCGATGAGGAAGTCAACGGCAAGCCGCCGCGCATCGCGCCGCTGCGCGAAGATGAGCTGAGCCCTGAGGCGGCCGAGTATTGCAAGTGGCTGCGCGGCGCGATGGGCATACCTGAAACCGGCCTGATCCCCGGCGTCACCGCGACCATGCTGCGCCATATGGATCTGAACGATGCACAGACCACGATCGGCGTGATGTTGACCAGCAAGGGGAAAATTTCCCCGCGCGAACGCGAACTCGCGGTGCTTCGCGGCGGCTGGATCACCGGCGCGCCCTTCGAATGGAGTGAACATGTCGTCATTGCCAAGCGGCTTGGCATCAGCGCCGAAGAAATCGAGCGGATCATCGAAGGTGGAGCAGCTCCTGGCTGGAGCGCCCACGAGGCCGCCTTGCTGACCGGCGTCGACGAATTGCTCTCGCGCTTCATGATCTCTGACGAAACCTGGGCCACACTCGCGCAAAGCTGGGATCAGCAGCAACTGATGGAATTCCCGATTCTGGTCGGGGTCTATGCGGCAACCGCGATGCAGCAGAATTCGCTGCGGGTCACCACCGAGGGCGGCAAGCCCGGCCTGACCAGCCGTTGAGAGGGGAAGTGATCATGGAACTGAAGGGATACGGCGACCGCCTTGCCGAACGCACTGCGCAGGTCGTGGGCGAGGGTCCGAAAATTGCCGCGCTTGCAGACAGCGAGATGGCCAGCGAAACCCGCGCGCTTGTCGACAAGATCCGCCTCTCAGCCGGCGCTGGTACTGCCGCCGAAGTGCCTGAATATATGCGCACCATGGTCAAGCACCCCGATCTTTTCCGCGCGCAGATGGAAATGGGCACAGTCCTGTTCAAAGGCCTGATCAGCCCGCGCGAGCGCGAATTGGCCGTGTTGCGGATCGGCTGGCTGGCGGGCGCGCCCTATGAATGGGGCGAACATGTCAAGATAAGCCAGCGCTATGGCGTCTCCCGCGAGGAAATCGCCCGGGTGCAACAGGGCTCGTCGGCACCGGGCTGGAGCGAGCATGATGCCGCGATCCTGCGCGGGGTCGAGGAGCTGATGTCCGACTATGCCGTGTCCGACGCGACGTGGGATATTCTGGCCAAGACATGGGACGAAGCGCAGCTGCTCGAATATCCCTCGATGGTCGGGCAATATGTCGTAACCGCCTTCATCCAGAACTCCATCCGCAGCCGTCCCGCGCCGGAAAATCCGGGACTTTCGCACAGCTAGCAATCGGACTGTAACCAGACTAGCATCGCCGGCGAATAGGAGTGCATCATGCCTATGGACGAAACCGTCGCCGCGCCAGCTCCCGATGCAACTGCGCCTTCCGGCGGCGATCTGGTGCGCCGCCACCGGCTGTCCACCCGGCTGTGGCACTGGGCAAATGCCCTCGCACTGTTCATCATGCTGATGAGCGGGATGATGATCTTCAATGCCCACGCCCATCTCTACTGGGGCGAATATGGCGCCAACCCGGACCGCAACTGGCTGACGCTGGGGACCGGTCAGCTCAATGCCTTCCCGCCCTGGGCGACCATTCCTTCGAACTACAGCCTCGCCGATGCCCGGATCTGGCATCTCGCTTTCGCCTGGGTCCTGCTGATCGGCGCACCGCTCTATCTGCTGTGGTCGCTGATTAACGGCCACCTGTGGCGCGACCTGTGGTTCCGCCGCAGTGAACTGCGCCCGTCGCATATCTGGCACGACATCAAGCAACACGCGCGCCTGCGTTTCCCGACCGGGGCTGCGGCGCTGCAATACAATGTGCTGCAGAAAGGCGCCTATCTCGGTGTGCTGCTGGTGTTGCTGCCGCTGATTATCCTTACCGGCCTCGCCATGTCGCCCGGGGCCGATGCGGCGACGCATGTTTCGGCGCTGTTCGGCGGCAGGCAGTCTGCGCGCTCGGTGCACTTCATTGTCGCGGCGGGGTTTGCCGCATTCATTGTCGTGCATCTGGTGATGGTGGTGCTGGCCGGACCGTTCAACGAAGTGCGCTCGATGATCACCGGCTGGTACAGATTGCCGCGCGAGCGGGGAGACGCACGATGAGTTGGGGCATGAGCATTGTGCTCAACCGCCGCCGCCTGCTGGGCACCGGCGCGCTGGGTGCTGGCGGGCTGATCCTGTCGGGCTGCGACAAGCTCAATGCCAACCCCACGTTCCGCTCCGCGCTGATCGAGGCAAACACCTGGCATCAGGGCGCGCAGCGGGCCTTGGGTAGTGGCGCGCTGGCCCGCGAATACGCCGTGTCCGACATGTCGCCCAATTTCCGTGTCAACGGCAACACGAACCCGGATGACAGCGCCTACAGCAGCCACGCCTCGAGTGATTTTGCCAATTGGACTCTCGCCGTCGATGGACTGGTCAAGCGCCCGCTGGCGCTGCCGATGACCGCGATCAAGGCGATGCAGCAGCGCAGCCAGATCACTCGGCACGATTGCGTCGAAGGCTGGAGCGCGATTGGCCAATGGCAGGGACCGCAATTGGGGCAGATCCTCAGCATGGCCGGTCTGCTGCCATCGGCGCGCTATGCAGTGTTCCACTGCGCCGATCGCTTTGGCGCATCGCCCTATTACGAATCGATCGACCTTGTCGATGCCTTCCACCCGCAGACGATTCTTGCCTGGGCGATGAACGGCCAGCCGCTCAGCATCGGCCACGGTGCCCCGCTGCGCCTGCGCGTCGAACGCCAGCTCGGCTACAAGCACGCCAAATACGTCATGCGCATCGAACTGTGCGACAGCCTCGCCGGGCTATACGGCGGCAAGGGCGGTTACTGGGAAGATGCGCACGACTACCAGTGGTATGCGGGGATTTGATTCCTGCAATTACCCCTTCATCGTCGGCATCACCTTGTCGGCAAACAGCTTCATCTGCTTGTAGACCTCTGCATATGGCATGCCGCCAAAGCTGAAATTGGCCAGCATGTCGTATTCGCCGACCATCGAAGTACGCATGGCGTGCTTTTCCAGCATCACGTCGGGGGTGCCGATCAGGTTGCCGTCGATGAAATTCTTGTAGGCCTTGGTCGGGCCGCCCGCCGCTTCAGTCATCTCGCCGAGCGCGACATAGGTCGAATAGCTCGGGATGGTCTTGAAGTGGTCGCTGCCCCACTCATAGTGATTGACCACCTGCAGGAACTGCGCCGCGAAATAGCTGTCGGTGTGTTCGGCGACCTTGGCCGGGTCTTCGTTGCAGACGATGAAATCGCTGATGATAAAGGGAGGGGCCTTCTTGTTGTGTTTGGCCTCGAAGGTCGCCCGATAGGTGTTGATCTCGGGCATCGAGCTTTCCCACTGCCCCTGGCTGAAGCGCAGGGCCTTGAGGCCATAATCCGCCGCGACTTCCGCCGAGCTGGGTGACATCGAGACCATCACCATGCGGTCGCGGGTCCAACCGTGCGGGCGCGGGCGCACTTCGATGCGGGGCTGTTTGTAATGCTTGGTGTCGGCCTCGACGAAGCCGGTTTCCAGGCCGTTCATTATGATGATCGCCGCTTCATCGAACATCTCCCGGCTATCCGCCAGATCCTCGCGAAAGGCTTTGAATTCGCGCCGCGCCGCGCCGCGGCCCATGCCCAGGATCATCCGCCCTTCGCTCACCGCATCGAGCATCGCCGCCTTTTCCACCACCCGCAGCGGATCGTTCCACGGCAGGATCACAGCGGCCGGCATCAGTTTTATGGTCTTGGTCCGGGCGGCGATCCAGGTCAGCGCCTGGATCGGATCGGGACAGGCGGCATAGTCAGTGAAGTGGTGTTCGACCGAGCCGACAAAGTCGAAGCCCATCGCTTCCGCCTCGATGCCCAGCTGGGTCTCTTCGCGATGGAACTTGTGATCCGGCTCCCCGCGCAGGTTCTGGAACGACAGATGGACGCCGATTTGCATTGAATTGTTCCTCTCTCGAAATTTCTTGTATCAAATTCAGGCCGCGGCCTGGACCGGCTCTTCGCCGTTCAGCGTGCAGCGATGGAACTCGCGTCCACTTTCCTTGTCGAAGGGCATCACCCGGTGCATCGCGCCGGTATTGTCCCAAATGACGAGGTCGCCCATCTGCCACTTGTGGCGATAGATGTATTTGTCCTGCGTGGTGTAGCGCATCAACTCTTCCAGCAGATCGTGGCTGGCCGCCGGATGCATGCCCTCGATCCATGCGGCGGAAGTGCTCAGCACCAGCGACTTGCGGCCCGACTTGTGATGCCAGACCAGCGGATAGGTGCGCCGCGGATAGCTTGACCACACCGCGAATTGTTCCGCCGTGCAATCGCGCATCGCCGGAAACAATGCGGCCTGCATGGTATGCACGACAGTCAGCCCTTCGAAGCGCTGCTTGTCTTCCTCGGGCAGGTCCTCATAGGCGGCATAGGTACTCGCGAACAAGGTATCGCCGCCTTCGCGCGACAGTTTGAACGGCGTGAACAGCGTCGCCAGCGGCGGGATTTCCTCGTAGGTCCCGTCCATGTGCCACAAGTGATTGCCCGGCAGGAACTGGGCGTATTCGGGATTGATCGTGGGATCGAGGCTGACCTTGAGTACCCCGCCTTCGCCCTCTTTCAGCGTCACGCCATCGGCTCCCCGCTTCGATTCGCCCAGTCGCAGATCGCCCAGGGTGCGGGCAATTGTCCGCAATTCCTCGTCGTTGGGGTGAATGCCGCGGAACAAAAGGATGCCCCGCTGATCGAGCAGCGCGCGGATTTCCTTGGCATGGACGCCGCTCAGCAAGTCGGCCTTGGCGATATTCACCTGCGAGCCCATGCGCGGGGCCAGATTGGTTGAAGTCAGCTCCACATCCACTCTCCAGATTCCGGCAGATCGCGCCGCCCGCAGCGAATCGCGCCTGCCTTTGATTGTTACCTTACGCGTTTCAATCAACCTTGCAATAGCGAATTTAGGTGCCAAAATGCGGTCGGTCCTGCTTAATTAGTTGCCCTACCCGTTTCAAACTGGCAAACCGTCCTCAATGAACGCCCCGACACCCCGACGTCCCGGACGGCCAAGCCTGAGCAACGAGCAACTGCTCGATCATGCCTGCGACCTGTTTCTGGAGCAGGGCTTCGAGCGCACCAGCATCGAGGCGATCTGCGCCCGCGCCGGCATGGCCAAGCGCACCGTCTATGCCCGCTATGGCGACAAGACGACCTTGTTCCGGGCGGCACTGCAGCGCGCGATCGCGGAATGGATCGTCCCCATCGAGCGGCTGCGCGCGGCTGAAGCCGAGGACCTTGAAGCCAGCCTGCTCGCTATCGGCAATATCCTGCTCGCCAACATCATGAGCCCGGCGGGGCTGCGCCTGCTGCGCCTGACCAATTCCGAAAGCAGCCGCTCGCCGGACATTGGCGCCTATAACGTGGAGCAGGGCACCGAGCCGACCATTGCCTACCTCGCCGACCTGTTCATCCGGCGGCTCCCCGGCCAACTTGCGCCGCTCGAGGCTCGCGCCGCTGCGGAAGGCTTCCTGCACCTGGTCACTGGCCCGGCCATTGATGCGGCCTGGGGGGTGCGGCGCGAAGACGCGGCCTTGGCACGCCACATCGCCAGCAGCGTCGGCCTGTTCCTCCACGGTCTGCAGGATGCGGAAGCCAGCGGTGGCGACGGTGCGGCGTTGGAAGCCGAAAACCGCCGGTTACGCGCCAAATTGGCGCGGATCGAGGCGGTGCTCGGGGAGGGCTGACTGCATTGTGTAGCGCCCTGCTGACGTGCGCGAGCCTTGCGGCTATGGGCAGACAATGAACACGTCTCCAGCCGAGTCCCCCGATTCCATCATCGTCGCCGCGCTCTATCGGTTCGCGCGTTTTGACAACTGCGCCGAACTGCGCACGCAGTTGGAGCACCTCTGCAAGCAGCACCTCATTCGCGGCACTCTGCTGCTCGCCCCCGAAGGTATCAACGGCACCATCGCGGGCACCGGCGCGGGCATTGCCGCTGTGTTGGCGGAAATTGGCAAGCTGCCCGATTGCGCCGATCTCGACGTCAAGCTGTCCACTGCTGCGACCATGCCGTTTCACCGCATGAAAGTGCGCATCAAGCGCGAGATCGTCACTATGGGTCAGCCGGACATTGATCCGAGGGCGAGCGTCGGCACTTATGTCGATCCGCAGGACTGGAACGCGCTGATCGCCGATCCGGGCACCATCGTCATCGATACCCGCAACGACTACGAAGTGGCGGTCGGCACTTTCGCACGCGCGATCGACCCGCAGACCGCAACCTTCCGCGATTTCCCCGCATGGTTCCGCGCAAATCGCGAGAGCCTGCTGGGCGCCAATCCGGACAAGCAGCCAAAGGTCGCGATGTTCTGTACCGGCGGCATCCGCTGCGAGAAATCCACGGCTTTCCTCAAGCAGGAGGGAGTCGATGAGGTCTATCATCTCAAGGGCGGCGTGCTCAAATATCTCGAAACGGTGCCCGTGGCGGAGAGCCTGTGGCGCGGCGAGTGCTTCGTATTCGATCAGCGGGTGACGATCGGCCACGGCCTCGCGCAGGGCAGCTATGATCTGTGCCACGCTTGCCGCCGCCCGGTAACCGCCGGAGACCGCCTGTCGCCGCTGTGGGAGGATGGGGTCAGCTGCCCCGCCTGCCATGCAGAGCGCACTGAAGCCCAGCGCGCCTCCTATCGCGAACGTCAGCGGCAAGAAGCACTCGCCGCCGCGCAAGGCCGCCAGCATATCGGCGCGGAGCTGGCTGGAGCGGGCGATGATGGCGCCAGCTGACCCCGTTCTCTACAGCTTTCGCCGCTGCCCCTATGCGATGCGCGCGCGGCTGGCGCTGGCGGTGAGCGGGAAGCGCGTGGAACTGCGCGAGATCAAGCTGTCGGCCAAGCCAGTGGCGATGCTCGCTGCCTCGCCCAAGGGGACAGTGCCGGTGCTGGTGCTGCCAGATGGCACGGTGATCGAGGAGAGTATCGACATCATGCGCTGGGCGCTGGCACAGGCCGATCCGGAAGGCTGGCTGGCCCGCGACGATCCGGCGCTAATCGCTGGCTGTGATGGCCCGTTCAAACACGCCCTCGACCGCTACAAATACCCCGATCGCCACGGCGCGGATGCGGCCCAACACCGGGACGAGGGCCTGAACTTCCTGCGTCAACTTGATGAGCGCCTGTCGGGCGCTGGCCAACTCGGCGGCACCACGCGCGGGCTCGCAGACGCCGCGATTATGCCCTTCGTGCGCCAGTTCGCCGCCGTTGATCCGGACTGGTTTGACCGGCAGCCGCTGTCCCATGCCAAGCCTTGGCTGGCGGGGCATCTTGCATCAGACCTGTTTGCCGCGGTTATGATCAGATTCGCGCCGTGGTCGCCAGGCGATCCGGCGGTGGTGTTCCAGCCAATGGCCGGTTGACTGACCGTGGTGCTCGCCAGCCCGTTTGGATAGCGCCCATTTGCTCCGGCCCGGCAAGCTGGCATAACGCTGCGTTACAAGGTCGGGAGAGAACACCATGAGCCAGCTTCAAGTCATCGCCGAAGGTCTCGCCTTCCCGGAAGGGCCGGTGGTTATGGCCGATGGATCAGTCATCGTGGTCGAGATCATGGGCAAGAAGGTCACTCGCTGCTGGGGCGATCTGCGCAAGGAAACAGTCTCCGAGCCTGGCGGCGGGCCGAACGGAGCGGCGATCGGCCCGGACGGGGCGCTTTATATCTGCAACAGCGGCGGCATGGGGCACGATGGTTCGCCCACCGAGCCGGGGCGGATCGAGCGGATTGATTTGGCTACCGGCAGGGTCGAGCGGCTATACGAACGCTACAACGGCGCGGCGCTCGGTGCGCCCAATGATCTGATGTTCGACATCGACGGCAATCTGTGGTTCA
>JBDSSP010000155.1:0-8695 GCA_039928735.1 Novosphingobium sp.
CGTCGATTATCCGAACCCGTAAGTCCGCTGAACTGCTTCTGCCCATAATCCACCTCCAATGAAGGTGAATCACATCGCCAACACAAAGGGTATCCGGCGATTCAGGTTTTCAACAGTACGCTCTAAAATGCATTTTTCTCAAACCTAATCTCCTCAAGCCGCCCGCTTCCGTCCCTTGAGCGGGATCACCAGCCGGGCGTTCTCGAACCATTCATCGGTCAGCTCGGGCGCGGCGTCTGGGTCTTCGGCAATCTGGCGGGCAATGTCCTCGTCAGTCATCGCATCGAGCGCGACAAGGCGTTCCGGTGTCATCCAGGCGATGGCTTCGGCCAGCCGCTCAGGGGTGACTTGTACGGTATCGGGTGATTTCTTCTTCATTGGCTTTCCTGAAACTGATCAAACGCCGCTTGGCGTCGCGCCAAGTATACACGACTACGCAAATTCTGCCAGCCAGCGCCACCACCGGCCCCATCGCGACGAAGCGCGCTTCGCCGTAGTTGTATCGGGTGTCCTGTTCCTCGATGAAGTCATGGTCGAACACCTGGGCACCGAGGTCGAGCGGCAGGCCGTGTTTGCGTTTGTTGGCTTCGTCTTTCAAGGGATCGAGCTCAAACCCTATCACTCCGCCGCCGCCGCATCCCCGAACATATCGGGCTCACCCGCCCCCGGCACCTCGTCCTCAGCCCCGTCATTCGCCTTGGCCTTGCGGCGCTGGTCGAAGTTGGCCCAGACCGAGTTCCAGTCGCCTTTGGTGGCGCCCTTCGAATATTCCGTCGCGCGGGTTTCGAAGAAGTTGGCGTGTTCCACCCCGTTGAGCAGCGGGGTGAGCCAGGGCAGCGGGTGGTCGTCGATCATGTAGACTTCGGGCAGGCCGAGCTGGCCGAGGCGCCAGTCGGCGATGTAGCGGATGTAGCGCTTGATTTCCTTGGCGCTCATGCCGGGGACCGGGCCCTGTTCGAAAGCGAGATCGATGAAGGCGTCTTCCAGCCGCACGGTCTTCTGGCAGCAATCGATGATGTCTTCCTTGACGCTCTTGGTCAGGCAGCCGCGTTCCTGGACGAAGGTGTGGAACAGCTTGGTGATGCCTTCGCAGTGAAGCGATTCGTCGCGCACCGACCAGGTGACGATCTGGCCCATGCCCTTCATCTTGTTGAAGCGCGGGAAATTCATCAGCATCGCGAAGGAGGCGAACAGTTGCAGCCCCTCGGTGAAGCCGCCGAACATGGCGAGGGTGCGGGCAATATCCTCGTCGCTGTCGACCCCGAAGGTGTGCAGATAATCGTGCTTGGCGCGCAGTTCCTCATATTCGAGAAACATGCCGTATTCGCTTTCGGGCATGCCGATGGTGTCAAGCAGGTGCGAATAGGCGGCGATGTGCACTGTCTCCATGTTGGAGAAGGCGGCGAGCATCATCTTGATCTCGGTCGGCTTGAACACCCGGCCATACTGCTCGTGATAGCAGTTCTGCACCTCAATATCAGCCTGGGTGAAGAAGCGGAAAATCTGCGTCAGCAGGTTACGCTCGTGGTCCGAGAGGTTCTGCGCCCAATCGCGGCAATCCTCGCCCAATGGCACTTCCTCAGCCATCCAGTGGATCTGCTGCTGGCGTTTCCACATGTCATAGGCCCAGGGATATTCGAAGGGCTTGTAGGTCTTGCGGGCTTCCAGGAGTGGCATATCAATTGACCTTCTACATTTCCCTGACGGGTGAAAAATCGGCGGACGGCACTGTTTCGGTGCGCCCGAAAAACTTGTCGAGATCCTCGTTCGACGCCGCCCGGCGGGTGCGGTTGGCGGGGTCAGTGAAGGCCTCGTCTGCCCGGGCGAGCGCGCGCTGCACCGCCGGGCGGCTCGTAACCGCCGCGCGCCAGCGAACCAGCGCCGGGTGACTCGCGGGATCGAAGCCGTGGCCCTCTAGATAGTTGGCCCAGGGCTGGCATGCCATGTCGGCGATCGAATAATCCCCACCCGCGATCCATTCGCGCGTCTGCAGGCAATCGTCGAGAATGCGGTAGAGCTTCTCGGCGGCGGCGGCATAGCGCGCTTCGGCATAAGGATGGGTGCCGCTTTTCATGACCAGCCGGAAGTGGTTCACCTGGCCCAGCATTGGGCCGATGTTGGCCATCTGGATCATCAGCCATTGCATCACTTCGGCGCGGGCGGGCTGGGTGGTGGGCAGGAATTTGCCTTCGCGCTCGGCGAGGTAATGCAGGATCGCGCCGCTCTCGGCGAGCGGAATGCCGAGGCGCGGGTCTTCCAGCACCGGCACCTTGCCGAGCGGGTTGAGCTTCAGGAATGCCGGGCTGAACTGTTCCTGCCCGAACACCGCGACATGGCGCAGCTCGTAATCGAGGCCGCATTCCTCGAGCATCAGCACAACCTTGGTGACATTGGGGCTGCCCATGCCGTGAAGGATGAGTTTGTCAGCCATAGTCAGCGCTCCAGCCGTCCTCCGCGCCCCGGCACACCCCCAGATCACCCCGGCGCAGCACCACATCGCCCGATTCGAACGCCAGCACGACTTCGCCTTCGATCACGTGGAAGTGTTCGGCGGTGTCTGTGAAATGCATGCCAGAATGCCCGGCGGCGGCAATGATGCGGCGCGGCTGGCTCATACCGTGCGCCCCCTCATACTGTTCTTCCGAGGCCGACCGGCTTTGCGGGCACGGTGACGCTGACCATCGTCGCGGGCTGGTCGGTATCGTTGCGCCAGGCATGCGCCACACCGCGATCGACTACAAGATCGCCGGGATTCAGCACCACTTCCCCTGCCTCAAGCTGAATCACGATCTGGCCGCTCAGTATGACGAGATAGTCGAGCGTGTCGGTGGCATGCATGTGGGGACCCATGTGCGGCGGGAAAGTGACGAACATGAAATTGCTGCCGCCATCGTGGAGGTGCTCCATCGCATAGGCCACGGCCATGTCGTCGCTGCCCGAATTGTCAGCGGGGATGGTGGGCGTGCGCCAGATCATGTGGCTCGATCCGCCGAACTGCGGGACGGGCCCGTCGATCAGGATGCAGCTTGTGCCCTGGGCATCGAGGCCAGTGACGACACGGCGCGGGGCGTTCATACTGTCCTCCCGTTTCCAACCGGGTGTGCCGGAATGTTGATCGCCACTGCGACGCAGGGGCTGTCCGAAAGGTTGCGCCAACCGTGCATTACACCCCGGTCCACTACGAGGTCACCCGGGCCCAGCTCGGCCTCGCCTTTTTCGGTCACCAGGGTGACTGATCCGGAGAGGATCACCAGATAGTCGGTGGTGTCAGTCGCATGCATGATTTCGCGGCTGCCGGGCGCGAAAGTGCAGATCGCGAAAGTGCTGCCGGGATTGTGCAGCATCGAAACCGTGTAAGGCTCGGCAGTGTCAGAATTGCCCGAGTTGTCGGCGGGCTGGACCTTGCTCTGCCACACCAGCGCCGCGCTGACATCTGCGAGCACCGGGACCGGGCCATCGATGATCACCGCGCTCTCGCCCGCGGCGTTGAGGCCGGTGACGACGCGGCGGCGCGCGAGCTCAGACATGGGTATAGCTCCATGGTTCGCGGCAGGCAGCAGTCGCAATGCCGCAGTTACCCTGGATTTTGCGACGAGTGGAACTGCGCGATGGAACGCCGCGATCCCTTCTCCAGTTTCCCCCACTATGGCCACCGAGTGAAGTCTCGGTGACCATTAGCAAAGGACATCGATCATGAGTGACCAGAATAATCAGTTCGGCCGAGGCCAGGCCAGCAATCTTAATCAGAACACCGATCGCAACAATGCGCGCAGCCAGCAGCAACAGGGCCAGTCGTTCGAGTCGGACGTACAAAGTCGCCGAGCCGATCAGGGCAGTAACAACTTTGCCAGCCAGATTCGCGAGCACATGGAAGTGATCGGTGCCGATGGGGCGCATGTCGGGACGGTTGACTCTATCGAAGGCGATCGGATCAAGCTGACCAAGTCGGACAGCGGCGTCGGCGCGCATTCCGGACATCACCACTACCTGCCGCTCAGCCAGGTTTCCGGAGTCGATGGCAATCAGGTCCGCCTGATGGCCAATGGTGCCAATGAATACGGGATGGAGGCCGAGCGCTAACCCGTTCGGCCCTGACAGGCCAGCCATGACAGGCGGCATTGCCCGGGTGGACCGGGCAGTGTCGCCTGCGGCATTCTCAAGAGTTGTTTGCGCCATCACCAGCCTTGTGGCCAAAGTGCAATTTTGAAAGTCGATTGCGATCCAGCCTTACTGACAGGCCAGGCATTCTTCGTAATCGGTCTGCGCTGCCAGTTCAATGATCGGAAGCTCGGTAGTATTGTCCGCCTCGACCCCGCCGGCAAAACCGGCCCGCTGCACGCTTTTGCTCCGCAGATAATACAGCGATTTGATCCCGCGCTCCCACGCCTGATAATGCAGCATCATCAGGTCCCACTTGTCGACATCGGCCGGGATGTAGAGGTTCAGGCTTTGCGCCTGGTCGATATAGGGGGTGCGGTCGGCGGCGAATTCGAGCAGCCAGCGCTGGTCGATCTCGAAACTGGTCTTGTAGACTGCCTTTTCCTCAGGGCTGAGGAAATCAAGATGCTGAACCGAACCACCATTTTCGAGGATCGTGTTCCAGACGTTGTTGGAATCCTTGCTCTTCGCCTGCAGCAGTTTTTCGAGATACGGGTTCTTGACCACGAAGCTGCCAGACAGCGTCTTGTGGGTATAGATATTGGCCGGGATCGGCTCGATGCAGGCACTGGTGCCGCCGCAGATGATGCTGATCGAGGCGGTCGGCGCGATTGCCATCTTGCACGAAAAGCGCTGCATCACGCCCATGTCCTCGGCGTCGGGGCAAGCGCCGCGCTCCTGAGCCAGCATCAGCGAGGCTTCGTCTGCCTTGGTGCCGATGTGCTTGAACATCTTGAGGTTCCAGGCCTTGGCCATGGCGCTTTCGAAACCGATGCCCTTCATCTGCAGGAAAGAATGGAAACCCATAACTCCCATGCCGACCGAGCGTTCGCGCATCGCGGAATACTTTGCACGGGCCATTTCAGGCGGGGCGCGGTCGATATAGTCCTGAAGCACATTGTCGAGGAAGCGCAGCACGTCTTCGATGAACATCCTGTCGTCATGCCAATCGTCCCAGGTCTCGAGGTTGAGGCTCGAAAGGCAGCACACCGCAGTGCGATCATTGCCGAGGTGATCGCGGCCCGTTGGCAGGGTAATTTCCGAGCACAGGTTCGAGGTCGAGACCTTGAGCCCGAGATCGCGGTGATGCTTGGGCATCATCCGGTTCACGGTGTCAGAGAAGACGATATAAGGCTCGCCGGTGGCCAGCCGCGTTTCGACCAGCTTCTGGAACAGCGAGCGCGCATCGACCGTCGCGCGCACGGAACCGTCCTTGGGGCTGCGCAAATGGAACTCGGTGCCCGCGCCGACCGCTTCCATGAAAGCGTCGGTCAGCAACACGCCGTGGTGGAGGTTCAGCGCCTTGCGGTTGAAATCGCCGCTGGGTTTGCGGATTTCGAGGAACTCCTCGATCTCGGGGTGGCTGACATCGAGATAGCACGCCGCCGAACCGCGCCGCAGGCTGCCTTGCGAAATCGCCAGGGTCAGGCTGTCCATCACCCGCACGAAAGGAATAATGCCGCTGGTCTTGCCATTGAGGCCGACCGGCTCGCCGATGCCGCGTACCTGGCCCCAATAGGTGCCGATGCCGCCGCCACGGCTGGCCAGCCAGACATTCTCGTTCCAGGTGTTGACGATGCCCTCAAGGCTGTCGTCGACCGAATTGAGATAGCAGCTGATCGGCAACCCCCGACCGGTGCCACCGTTCGAAAGCACCGGGGTGGCCGGCATGAACCACAGCTTCGAGATATAGTCATAGAGCCGCTTGGCATGGTCCTGATCGTCGGCATAGGCATCGGCGACGCGGGCGAAGAGATCCTGATAGGTTTCGCCGGGTAGCAGATAGCGGTCGTCGAGCGTATCCTTGCCGAAGTCAGTCAGTAGCGCATCGCGTGCGCTGTCGGTCACAATGGTGAAACGCCGCGCCATGATTTCCTTTGAGCCAGTTGCGGCGGCAGGCTGCGCGGCTGCATCGACCATGGCACTGACCGCTCCGGCCAGCGCCGCCGAGCCCAGTTGTTCGACCAGATCGACTGTTGCCAAATCGCTCTTTTCCGCCATCAGCATTGCCGGGCCCTCGCCCGCCTCCATCGCTCTTACATCGTTCACGGGCGAGAGCCCGTCAGTTTCATACAGGCCGACTTCATTGCTGGCCAAATCTTCCCCGCGCGTATTCCTCAAATCCACTTTACAGCCCCCAATCCTGAACCACCTTCACGGCAAACGTTCGCCCTGTCTGCAAACACCGTTCCGCATTCGTTCGATTCGCCAGGCAAGCGCCCAGTCTACCATAACGGGACGCAATCGGGTAAATATTTATCCCCCATTTGTTCCCCAGGTACGCATCGCTCCCACCTCACAAGCCCCAATCCTTCTCCGCTACGGCGCAACTGGCTCTCCGCGAATGAATCTAGGTCTAGAGGCTACCCCGTTTGTCGAACCACTAGCTATAGTGCCTTTTCCTGAATCGCGCGCAAGTGGGTAAATGGACAGTTAACCACAGGCTGCAATGCCGAACGGCAAATTGCCGAATGCTGCAGTGCAGCGACGCGCCGGAAAATCGGCACTTGTCGAGCGCGCAAGAGGCAAAGTTAAACTGTGAAAATATTTTTGCGCTGATGCTTATCGTGGGGATAACAACAACGGTGATTGTCCCGGCCCGGATCAGCGCCATATCTAGCGTCGATACTAGTGGATTGATTTTGACATTCGAGTCCCGCTTGCGGCAAGGACGTGTTCGAATGTCAAAATTATAAAATCCACTAGAAACAACAATATCTCTAGTGGTTCTCATGTTTCCGACATTTGCCTCTGCCGATGCCGAAAGGGATGCAAATGTCGGAAACGAACCAATAGTCTCGAAAACCATCGAAACCAAGGAGCGCCTACCCATGTTCAACCTGATCGGAGCCGTGATCAGCGGCTTCCTTGTCGGCTTGCTGGCCCGATGGTTTTATCCGGGCTCAGTCGAGACCAATTGGATAATCACGGTGGTGCTCGGCATCGGCGGTTCTCTGCTCGCCGGGCTGGTCACGGCTTCGCGCAGCCCCGGGGGAATTAATCAAGGCGTCAGCCGGGCGGGCTGCTTCGCATCGGTTCTTGGCGGAATGGTGCTGATCTTCATCGGGCGACAGCTTGGTTGGGTGTAGCTTTCCACGTGCCGTGCCAAGGCGTCGCTTAGCGCGCAGGTTGCCCTGCACGGGCGGCGAAGCGAAGCCGAAATTAAGACGATCTTAACTATTTCGGGCCGAATTTCATTGTCCTCAGGGGGCACCTTTCTAACGATGAATAGGAACCTGACATGGGACACGCCCAACTAAAATATTCCAACGATTTCCGTAATGATGCAGTGGAATATCCGACCCTCGCCGACCTGCCGCCGCGCCATCATGCGCGCTGGTTGAAACGCCAGAAGAAGCTGGTGGTCATGGCGGTGCAAAGCGGCTTGCTGCCGCTGCATGAAGCGATGGAGCGCTACGAACTGTCGATTGAGGAATTCCAGACCTGGAACCGCGATTACAGCCCGCAGCCAACACGCAGTGCCTTCCGCGACTATCGGGCTGGCAGGATCTTGCACCTGACCACGCACTGACGATCTTCTGGCGCGGGCAGCTTGATTTGGTCACCCCTCATTTCGCCCGCGCCAGAATGTTCGCCGCCGCGGTGATTGCGAAGTGTCCTCGACGCCGCCATATCGTAGCGCATGCCCGAACTCGTCATCCGCCGCGGCCTTGCCGAACCCGATACGTCAGCCAGCTATGTGCCCCATAAGCCGCAACGGCCGGAGAAATCGGACGGCGGCAGGCCGTTCCGCATCGTTTCAGAATACCAGCCCGCCGGCGACCAGCCGACTGCCATAGCCGATCTCGTCGCAGGCATCGGCGCGGATGACCGCACCCAGGTGCTGCTCGGGGTCACCGGCAGCGGCAAGACCTTCACCATGGCCAAGGTGATCGAGGAGCTGCAACGCCCCGCGCTGATCCTCGCCCCCAACAAAATCCTCGCCGCCCAGCTCTATGGCGAGTTCAAGAGCTTTTTCCCTGACAATGCTGTCGAGTTTTTCGTCAGCTACTATGATTACTACCAGCCGGAAGCCTACGTGCCGCGCTCGGACACCTACATCGAGAAGGAATCGAGCGTAAACGAGGCGATCGACCGGATGCGCCATTCGGCCACCCGGAGCCTGCTGGAACGCGACGACGTGATCATCGTTGCCTCGGTTTCCTGCATCTATGGCATCGGCTCGGTCGAAACCTATTCGGCGATGATCTTCGACCTCAAGCGGGGCGAGAGCGTCGACCAGCGCGAGCTGATCCGCAAGCTCGTCGCCCAGCAATACAAGCGCAACGACGCCGCCTTCCAGCGCGGCAATTTCCGCGTGCGCGGCGACAACCTCGAAATCTATCCCTCGCACTATGAGGACATGGCCTGGCGCATCTCGTTCTTCGGCGACGAGATCGAGGAAATTGTCGAGTTCGATCCGCTGACCGGCAAGAAGGGCGCGAGCCTCGAGAAAGTGCGGGTCTATGCCAATTCGCACTATGTCACCCCCGGCCCGACGATGAAGCAGGCCACCGAGGCGATCAAGTTCGAGCTT
>JBDSSP010000156.1:0-13434 GCA_039928735.1 Novosphingobium sp.
TCAACACTCCGGAAATGCGCTTCCAGGTCGATGAAAGCCGCAAGTTCGCGGTAATTGACGAAGTCCGGGAGCGTCTTTCTGCTTCAGGCGCCGATGTCAACACCACCGACGGCGTTCGCGTCTCGACTGCGGACGGCTGGTGGCTGCTGCGCGCTTCGAACACCCAGGACGTTTTGGTCGCACGCGCGGAGAGTTCGGATCAGGCCGGGCTCGACCGGCTGATGGCGCAGATCGACGGGCAGCTGGCGGCGTCAGGGCTGGAGCGGGGCGAGCAGGCGGGGCACTAACTGGCAAGACTATCTGCTCGCCGCTTGGCGCGCGTGCCCGGCTGCGGCACAGTGCGACTGCCATGCCTGAACTTGCCTCAATCCCCCCCGACCTCGCCGCTTGGTTCGTCGCGCGCGGCTGGCAGGTGCGGCGGCATCAGGCTGAGATGCTGTCAGCGGACGATGCTGGGCAACACGCGCTATTGGTTGCCGATACGGGTGCGGGCAAGACACTGGCGGGGTTTCTGCCCACCCTCGCCGCCTTCACGCCATCTCGGCTTTGCGACAGCGCTCCACCAGTGGGCCTGCACACGCTCTATGTCTCGCCGCTGAAGGCGCTGGCGCATGATGTGCAGCGCAATCTGCTGGCGCCCATCGACGAGATCGGCCTCCCGATCCGGGTCGAGACGCGCAGCGGCGATACGCCGAGTGACCGCAAGGCCCGCCAGCTCGCGCGGCCGCCGCACGTGCTGCTGACCACGCCCGAATCACTGTCGCTTCTGCTGACTTATCCAGAGAGCGCGCAGCTGTTTTCGACACTCCAGCGTGTGGTAATCGACGAGGTCCACGCCTTCGCTACCGGCAAGCGGGGCGATTTGCTGGCGCTTGCGCTCTCCAGGCTCCAGGCGCTGGCGCCCGATATGCGCCGAGCGGCCCTGTCCGCCACTGTAGCTGACCCTGAGGCATTCCGCAGCTGGCTGGCGCCGTGGGGCGATGTCGATTCGGTGGAGCTCGTTGCGGGCGAAGCAGGTGCTGCGCCTCAGGTCTCCATCCTGCTCCCAGACGGCGGCAGAGTTCCCTGGAGTGGTCACGCAGCGACCTGGGCCATCCCGCAGCTTTATCAGGCTATCCGGGACAACCGGACCACACTGGTTTTCACGAACACCCGATTTCTTGCAGAATATATTTTTTCGATGTTGTGGGATGCCAACGAGGACAAATTGCCCATCGGTATTCACCACGGTTCGCTGTCGAAAGAGGCGCGGCGCAAGGTGGAAGCAGCGATGGCGCGCGGCGAATTGCGGGCGCTGGTCTGCACCGCCAGTCTCGATCTGGGAGTCGACTGGGGCGATATCGACCTGGTCGTGCAAATGGGCGCGCCCAAAGGGAGTTCGCGGCTGCTTCAGCGGATCGGACGCGCGAACCACCGGCTCGACCTGGCCAGCCGCGCGCTGCTGGTGCCGGGTAACCGCTTCGAATTCCTCGAAGCCATGGCGGCGCAGGATGCCGTCAATGAAGGACAGCGCGACGGCGAGGACTTCCGCCCCGGCGCGCTTGATGTCCTTGCTCAGCACATCATGGGGTTGGCATGCGCCGGGCCCGTTGATGAAGGGGAACTGCTGGCCGAACTCTGTTCGTCGCTGGCCTATGCCTGGCTCGACGCGGCGACGCTCGCCCGCGTGCTCGATTTCGTTGCCACCGGGGGCTATTCGCTGCGGGCCTACGACCGGTTTCGGCGCATCGTTCGCGTTCAGGACGGCACAACTGGACGCTTCATTTGGCGGCTGACCCATCCGGATCAGGCCCATCGTCACCGGATGAATGCCGGGATCATTGTTGATTCCGAAATGCTCGATGTGCGCTTCCGGAATGGCCGCTCGCTGGGCCGGGTCGAGGAGCAGTTCGGGGCCGGGCTTAAACCCGGCGATACATTCCGGTTTGCCGGGATGGACCTCGAGGTTGAATCCATCCGCGATTTGGATCTCATTGTGCGCGCAGCCAGGCGATCCGCGCATATCCCGAGCTATATGGGCGCGAGGATGCCGCTGACCACGCATCTGGGCGAACGCGTGCGCGCTATGTTGCAGGACCGCGCGGGCTGGGGCCGGTTTCCAGACGATGTCCGCGAGTGGCTCGAGATGCAGGACTGGCGATCGCACTTGCCAGGTCCGGGAAGATTGCTCGTCGAAAGCTTTCCGCATGGCAAGCTTGAATACACCGCATTCTACACCTTCGAAGGCTGGAATGCGAACCAGTCACTTGGCATGCTGATCACCCGGCGAATGGAGGACCAGGGTCTTTCTCCGCTGGGTTTCGTTGCCAATGACTATGCACTGGCGGTGTGGGGCCTGAAGGCTGTGGAAGACCCGGCTTCGCTGCTATCACCCGATATATTGACGCACGAATTCATCGACTGGGTGCAGCAAAGCTATCTGCTGCGGCGCGCATTTCGCGAAGTGGCGGTGATATCGGGACTTGTCGAGCGTCAGCATCCCGGCAAGAAAAAGTCGGGTAGGCAGGTTACTTTCTCGACTGATCTGATCTTCGACGTCCTGCTGCGGCATGAACCCGATCATCTGCTGATTGAGGCGGCATGGGCCGATGCTCGCACGAGGCTGACCGATATCGGCCGCGTTGCCGATGTGCTTGAACGCGCGGCGCGAGAGGTCGATCATGTCCTGCTTGATCGGGTTAGCCCGCTAGCGGTGCCCGTTCTGTCGATGATCGGGCGCGAGAACCTGCCTGCGGGGCTGGCCGATGATGAACTGCTTGCTGAGGCGGAGAGCTTGGCTTCGGCGGCGATGCGTGCGGCTTAGACACAAAAAAGGGGCGGATCACTCCGCCCCTTTTTATGCAGTTGCAGGTGCCCGCTTTACGGTGTTTTGCCCGCGTTAGGCGACTTGCTGAATTCGGAATAGGCCTCATTGCCGAAGAAACCAAACTTGGTGACCTTCGATTGCTTGATGATATTGATCACCTTGGAAGTGAGGTCATAGCTGGCTTCCGACTCAGGCTGGAACTGCAGTTCCGGCTCAGGATCCATAGCGCGCGTCTGTGCAAGCAAAGTCACCAGCTGACTACCGTCAATTTCGCCGGTATTCCATGCCAGTTTGCCATCCACAGTGATTACCAGCTTGTTGCGCACCGGGTTAACTGGCGGAGTCGAATTCGGCGGCGCGGGTGGCGGCAGATCGATATCGAGCGAGTGAGTTGCAACCGGGATGGTGATGATGAACATGATGAGCAGAACGAGCATGACGTCGATCAGCGGCGTCGTGTTCATTTCCATCATCGGCGAACCATCGTCCTTGCCGCCTGACATTGCCATGGGAATATACTCCTGAAACTAAACTTGTGCTGCCTTACGGCGCGTTCGGATCGACCGGGTTCGAGATAAAGCCAACCGTCGGATAGCCGGAAATCTGGACGTTGTAGATCGCCCCTGCGATGCAGCGCCACGGCGCATTGATGTCACCGCGGATATGCACCTGGGGAATTTTTTCCGGGTTGTTCTTGATTGCTTCGATCCCGCCCTCGCGCTTGACGATGGAATCGAGCCGCTTGAACGCCTGGTCACGCAGCTCCTCGGAATTGACTGGCGTGAGATTGTTGAAATAAGTCCGGCATTCCCCATAGCGCGACGCACCGGCGAAACCTGGCTCGCCTGGGCTGTGTCCGGCAGCGTCGGTGGTGCTCACCGTCAGCAGCAGGTTTTCCACCTTATCCTTCGATTCCACCGAAGCCATGATGGGAATCTTGAGCTTTTCGATCGTCTGGATCGCGATCGGAACTGCGATCAAGAAGATGATCAGCAGCACCAGCATCACGTCGACGAGCGGCGTGGTGTTGATGTCGGACATTGGGGTCTCGTCCCCGCCGCCTACTGCAACCGCCATAGTAACATCCTATCTTTGCAATTGTGGCGGAAACTGGGCGGCGGTCCCGCATGCTGGAAGCCGCCGCCTGTTTCCCATCTTCACGCGGTGCCGGTCAGGTATCAACCGGCGCCGCCTTTGGCAGATGCCAATCAGGCCTTTGCGGGCGCGGCAACTGGCTTGGCGCCAGGTCCCGTTATCGTCGCAGGCTTGACCGCACCCCTCGAATTGATATTCGCCAGCACGTCGGTCGAGAAGCCAGAGAGCGTCTCGGCGATCCGCTTGTTACGCGCCTGAAGATAGTTATAGGCGAGCACCGCAGGCACGGCCACGAGCAGACCAAGAGCGGTCATGATCAGCGCCTCACCGACCGGGCCGGCAACCTTGTCGATCGACGCGGAACCGGCAATGCCGATGTTGATCAGCGCGCGATAGATGCCGATAACCGTACCGAACAGACCGATGAACGGCGACGTTGCGCCGACCGTTGCGAGGAACGGCAGACCGCCGGCCAGGCGAGCGTTGATCGAAGCTTCAGAGCGGGCGAGCGAACCGTGGAGCCAGTCATGGCCTTCCATCGCATCGGTCATCTTGGCATGCTGGTCTTCGGCGGCGAGGCCATCTTCGACCAGCTGGCGCCAGGCGCTGTTCTTGTCGAGCTTGGCGGCGCCATCCCTCAGGTTAGGTGCCCGCCAGAAGTTGGCACGCATTTCCCGGCCCTGGCGCATGATCTTCGCCTGTTCGACCCACTTGGTGAACAGGATATAGAATGAGCCAAATGACATGATGCCCAGAATGCTGACAGTTGAATAGGCGATGAAGCCGCCCTGCTGCAGCGCCTCCGCAAAGCCGAACTTGTTCTGCGGCGCTGCCGGGGCGGCTGCCTGAAGGAAATTGACGAGATGCATGCGTTTGGTCCTCTTCAGAAGTATCAGTTGTAGGGTGGCCGCGGACGCAATCTTGTGCCCTATGCCAGAGTTTATACGATTATTCCTTGGGAATGACCCAACGCACCCGGTTGGAATAAGTACCAGTGGTTGGATTACCTTCACCGTCCATTGCCGGGGCAAACCGGGCGCGGCGGCGCACGTTCTCACAGGTTGCTGCGTCCAGATCGGCATGGCCGCTCGACCCGGTGATCTGGCAATCAGTCACCCTGCCATCCGGCCCGACAGCCACACGGAAGCTCGCCGTGCCTTCACGCTCTTCGCGAAGTGCGCGTGATGGATAATCGTTAGTCGTTGCCCAACTGCCAGGGTTGCCCTTGGGCACAGCGCCCTTCGCCGAAAAACGCGGCGGCGGCGGAGCTGCTGGCGGCGGCGCCAGAACAATGGACGGCGGCGGCGGCGGAGCCTGACTAACCGTTTCAACTACAGGAGCCTGTGTAGTCACACTGATCCTGGGCGGCGGCACAACCATTGGCGGCGGCTTGATGTCCAGCTTCTTGGGTGGCGGAGGTGGCTCTTTCTTGACCTCTTCCTTGATGTCGACCGCAGTCACACGCTGCAGAACTTTCTTATACCCCTCATAGGCCAGCCCAGTGACCAGGGCATAAATCAACATAATATGAATAAGGGCAACGATGATTAGCGCAGTAATCCGGTTACCACTCATCGATTGGTCAGCGTAAGACATTCAGACCCACCACTCCATTTCCAAAACCCCGGGGCAGGCCCCGCTTTACCGCGGGATACGGCGATGCCGCAACCCGCGAAAATTCTTAACTTCTCACCCAGCCGGTGTCACTTGGTTCGCCCTTTTGGGCCTCGCCTCGGCTAGACAATAGGCAATCAGGCGTATCCGAATTAACAGTCAGCCCCTGATATTATGCAGAGCTTTAGCCTCGAAGCCGGAACCGCGCAACGCCGAATCGGCATTCGCAAAAGTTAACCCGCGATTCAGGTGGGTTAACGTGTAATAGCGGCCCAATGGGTTATGCGCATATGCAGACACCCAGTTCACGAATGCTTCGCGGATGATAGAAATCCGCCGTTCTCGGAAAGAATGAACGCCATGCATAAGCTGTTGCAAAGCTTTGCGCTTCCGGTTTTGATGTTCGCCGGGACTGCGTGTTCCGGGACTGCGCTGCAAGCTGCGCAGCCCACGGCAATTATGCCGCCAACACCGTCCGTGACCTGGGCTGATCTTGCCGACCTGGCCGATTCGGCGCCGCTGGTAGTTCATGCGCAGGTGCGCAAGCAGGTCCGGATCGAGCCCGAGCGCGCCCCGGGGGTCAGGCCCGGCTGGGCGCGGTTCTATTTCGAGGCGAACACAATCTCGCTGCTGGCTGGCGATGGCTTGATCGGCGAATCGCTACGCTATCTTGGCGACCTGCCGCTTGACGCCAACGGCAACCCGCCCTCACTCAAAAGGAAGCAAGTATTTCTGTTTGCCAGCCAGGTGGCGTCCCTTGTGCCGGAAGATCGCTCCGGCGAACTGCGACTGGTCACGCCCGATGCGCAAGTGCTGTGGGATCCGGTCAGTGAGACCAGATTGCGGGCCATTCTCCCTGAACTGCTCGAGGCCGGCGCGCCGCCGCATATCACTGGTGTGCGTGAAGCGATCAATGTCGCGGGCGAACTGGCAGGCCAGAGCGAAACACAGATATTTTTTTCCGCGCGCGATTCCGGTGCCGCCGCCATCAGCGTGACGCACCGCCCCGGCTCGGCGCCGGCCTGGGGTGTATCCTTTTCGGAAGTGGCCGAAAACGGCAAGGCCCCGCCGCTCGATACGCTGCGATGGTACCGTCTCGCCTGCTTCTTGCCACCTTCATTGCCACGTGGGACCAATCTTTCGGAAAGTCCCGAGGAGAAGGCCCAGGCAGAGGCCGACTACAAGTTGGTGATGGGTGAACTGGGCGCTTGTCCGCGGCTGCGCCGCTAGTGGTTCGTTTCCGACATTTGCATCCCTTTCGGCATGGCCAGAGGTAAATGTCGGAAACATAAGAACCACTAGAGATATTATTGTTTCTAGTGGATTTTATAATTTTGACATTCGAACACGTCCTTGCCGCAAGCGGGACTCGAATGTCAAAATCAATCCACTAGCTTGCAGGCGTCTTGGCTCTAGCCTTTCCCGCGCCGCTCGACTAGGCCGCGCAGCCGAAAGAGAGCAACATGGCAGAAACTTCCAGAACCGCCCCCCTGCGCATCGCATTGGCCGGGCTCGGCACGGTGGGTGCCGGCGTCATCCGCCTGATCGAAGCCAACGCTGCGCTAATCGCACGGCGTGCAGGTAGGCCAATCCAGATTACGGTGGTCAGCGCCCGCGACCGCAGCAAGAAGCGCGGCGTCGACCTGGGACCTTATGCGTGGGAAGACGATATGGTCATCCTTGGCGAACGGGAAGATGTCGACGTCGTCGTGGAACTTGTCGGCGGATCGGATGGCCCGGCGCTCGCCTGCGCCCGTGCGACGATCGAGGCCGGCAAGGCATTGGTCACCGCCAACAAGGCGATGATTGCACATCACGGGCTCAAGCTCGCCGAAATGGCCGAAGCAGCCAAGGTTGCACTCAAATTCGAAGCGGCAGTGGCCGGCGGCATTCCGGTCATCAAAGGCCTGCGTGAAGGTGCCGCCGCCAACAAGATCGAACGGGTCTATGGCATCCTGAACGGCACCTGCAATTATATCCTCTCGACCATGGAGGATACCGGGCGTTCCTTCGCCGATATCCTTGCGGAAGCGCAGGCCAAAGGCTTTGCCGAGGCCGATCCCGCGTTCGACATCGAAGGCACGGACGCTGCACACAAGCTTTCGATCCTTGCCGCCATCGCCTATGGTACGCGCATCGATTTTGCTTCGGTCGAGACTGCCGGGATCACTCGCATCCGCGCTGCAGATATCGCCCAGGCCGATGCGCTTGGCTATGTCATTCGCCTCATTGGCATGGCCGAGGAAGACCGGACCGGGGAGACCCCGCGCCTGTTCCAACGGGTCCAGCCGCACCTGGTGCACTGCGATCACCCGCTCGCCCATGTCGACGGCGCGACCAATGCAGTGGTGGCGGAAGGCAACTATTCGGGCCGCCTGCTGTTCCAGGGTGCCGGAGCGGGCGATGGGCCGACCGCAAGTGCCGTCGTCGCCGATCTTATCGACATTGCGCGCGGCGACATCGGGGCACCTTTTTCTGTCCCGGTTGCAGAGCTGGAGGCGCTGGCTCCGGCCAGTTCAGGCCATCGCCGCGGCCGCACCTATATTCGCTTTACGGTGACCGACCGGCCCGGCGTGCTCGCTGAGATCGCAGCGGCAATGCGCGATGCGGGAGTTTCGATTGAAAGCCTGATCCAGAAGGGCCGTGCCGAATCTGAGGGTGAAGTGCTGCTTGCAATCGTCACACATGAAGGCCCCGAATCAGCGATAACCGAAGCGCTGCGACTGCTCGAAGGTTCGGCCAGCCTGACCGCACCACCGCTCGTTATGCAGATATTAGGGGAGTGAGCCCACCGCTTCTCGACAAGCACCGCGTCGCTGGCTAACCCGCGCCGCACGATCTCCGGTTGAAACTTCCCGCCCAATTCTTCTGTAAGCGATAGGAATGAATATGCCCGCCACACCCGCCAGCAAAGTCCTCGACCGTGTCCTCGTGCTCGAAATGGTGCGCGTCACCGAAGCCGCCGCCATCGCTGCCGCCAAGCTGATCGGCCGCGGCGACGAGAAGGCGGCCGATCACGCTGCCGTCGAAGCAATGCGCCTGGCTTTTGACGAACTGGCTATCGACGGCACCGTGGTGATTGGCGAAGGCGAGCGCGATGAGGCGCCGATGCTGTTCATCGGCGAAAAGGTCGGCGGGGCTCAGGGCACAGGGCCCAAGATCGATATTGCGCTCGACCCGCTCGAAGGCACGACCATCACTGCCAAGGCCGGCCCCAACGCGCTTGCGGTGCTCGCCTGCGCCGAGGAAGGCAATCTGCTCAACGCCCCCGATGTTTATATGGACAAGCTTGCTATTGGACCTGGCTATCCCGAGGGGATCATCAGCCTCGATAAATCGCCGACCGAAAACGTCAAGGCAGTGGCTGCCGCCAAGGGCGTGGAGCCGGGTGACATCATCGTCTGCGTGCTCGATCGCCCGCGCCACACCGATCTCATTGCCGAACTGCGCGCACTGGGCTGCGGCGTCCAGCTGATCCCCGATGGCGACGTGGCAGGCGTGATCGCGGTGACCAATGAGGACACCACCATCGATATGTACATGGGCAGCGGCGGCGCGCCGGAAGGCGTGCTCGCGGCGGCCGCGCTGCGCTGTGTCGGCGGGCAATTCAATGGCCGCCTGCTATTCCGCAACGACGACGAACGCGCGCGTGCCCGCAAATGGGGTATCGAGGACCTCAACAAGATTTACAAGCTCGACGAACTGGCCAAGGGCGACTGCATCTTCGCCGCAACCGGCGTAACCGATGGCTCGCTGCTCGATGGCGTAAAGCGGCTCAAGAACGGCACCGTGACCACAGAGAGCGTAGTGATGCGCGCTTCATCGGGTACCGTGCGCTGGGTCAAGGGCGAGCGCCGCAAAGCTGTTTGAACTGTGACGGGGATGCGCACGCGCTATTGCGGAATCACAGTTGGCTGCGCGCGCGTGGCATGCTGACAGCGCGCTCGATCAGGTTGCATTGACCTGTTTCTGCGACAATGCCGCGTGTTTCTTCGGAACATAATTCCGTATTCCAAGTTGTTGCTCCACCAGTCGCTCGCAGAGCGACTGACCGTATTGAAGGTTCAAGGAGCAAAATCTATGAGGAACGGTTACAAATATTGTCGGCCAGTAGCACTGGCGGCGGCATTGCTTGCAACGCCAGCGATGGCCCAAGACGAAGAACTCAACTTTTCAGGTCCCTATATATCTGTGTTTGGGGGCATAGCCTTTCCGAAGGATCGCAACGACGATGTTCTTGTCTTTGACCGGGATAACAACGGCACATTTGGCGACACCGTAATCACCAGCACCAATACGAATGCCTTTTCCCCTGGATTTTGCAATGGCGCATTTCTAACCAATGCGCCGGGCGGCAATTGTAGTTCCAATCGCGATCGCGTGGATTACGGGGCGCGGATCGGTTATGACGGCCGGATCGGAACTGGCGTCGTGCTTGGTATCTTGGCCGAAGTGAACAAGGCTGATTCCACAAGCTTCACTTCGGCATTCAGCACCACGCCTGCTGCTTACCAAATCGGCAGAAAGCTTGATTACGCCATTTCAGGCAGGGCGCGGCTGGGCTTTACTCCATCCAATCGGATGCTGATTTATGGCACTGGCGGCGTCAGCTATGCCCGGATCAAGCATTCGTTTGATACTACCAACACCACGAACGCCTTCAGCCAATTCAATGATCGCAAGATGGTGTGGGGATGGCAAGCAGGCGGCGGTGTCGAATTCATGCTCACCCGGAACATTTCAATCGGGGCCGAATATATTCGCAGCAATTATAACGACAATAAGTATTTTGTCGCGGTAACCCAAGGTACAGCCGGACCGACCAATCCCTTTCTGCTTGGTGGCGGTCAGACAAATATACGGCAAGGCCGCGACCGTTACGTAACGGACTCGGTGCGCGGTGTGCTGAGTTTCCGGTTTGGCGGTGGCAACAGCGAACCGCCCATGGCTGCGCCTCCGCCGCCGCCAGAAGCCGCGCCGCCGCCGCCTCCTCCGCCCCCTCCGCCGCCGCCAATGGCAGTGGAGTGCAACAAGGGTCCCTACATCGTGTTCTTCGATTGGGATAAGTCGGACATCACGGCTGAAGCTTCGACCATTCTTGACTCAGCGGTCAGTGCCTATGGCAACTGCGCGCGGGTTCCGGTGATGATCGCAGGCTATGCCGACCGTTCGGGCAGCGCCAGCTACAACCAGGGCCTGTCCGATCGCCGCGCGGTCAACGTCCGCGGTTACATCACCAGCCACGGCGTCTCGGATAGTGCCGTCACCACCCAGGGCTTCGGTGAAACCAACAACCGCGTTCCAACCGCCGACGGCGTCCGCGAACTCCAAAACCGCCGCGTCGAAATCACCTACGGTCCCGGCTCCGGGAACTGAGGGACTGACCTGCGGCGGTACGCTCGGCTATATGTTCTGAGCTGATTTCCGAGCAAGAAAAAGCCCGGCTTCGTATGCGCGCAGCCGGGCTTTTTTGTTTGTTTTTCAGGTTCGAGAGCAGAATACCCTGATTCCTAACCAGACCCGCTCATGCTGAGCTTGTCGAAGCACAGGGTTCTAGTGGTGAGGTGTGCAGCGGCACGAGGGTCCTTCGACAAGCTCAGGATGAGCGGGATTTGGGTGTCGCGCTTCTGATAAGCAGCAACTTGTTTCAATCCCACCTGATCGCCAGCGAATCCATGGCGATGATATTGCCTGAGTGGAAGGTTGCCGGTTTATCCGGATCCAGCCGGAACGGGGGGAGGCGCTTGAGGATCTGGTGGTAAAGCACCTGCAATTCCACTCGCGCCAGATGGGCGCCGAGGCAGCGGTGGACGCCGGCACCAAACGCGAGGTGAACCTTGTTCTCGCGTGCCAGGTCAAAATTTTCGGGGCTCGCAAATTCGCGCGGATCGAGATTGGCGGCGGGGTAATAGAGCACCAGCCACTCGTTCTGTTTCATGGTCCATCCGGCGAAACTGCAATCCTTGTTGATGCGTCGCTGCGGCACCGCGAAGCTGTAGCGACGCAGCATTTCTTCCGCCGCCTCGACAATCAGATCGGGTTGCGCGCGCAGCCTGGCCTGCAGGTCGGGGTTCATGGCCAGATGGCACATGGCAAAACCCATGCCGTTGATGACTGTATCCAGCCCGGCGATGAATAGCAGGACGCAATAGTCTTCCATCAAGGCCACCGACATGGCTTCGCCCTCAATCTCGGCCTGCCACAGCATGCTGACGATCCAGCGTCCGCCATTGCGCGGCGTCAAGAACACCGGCGGCGCAACGTGCAGAATTTCGCGCAGCCGCTCGTGCGGATTGGCCAGCAGGCCCGGATCGGCCCTCATGTCGAAGTCATAGACTGCCTCGCGCGGAATATGGGCGGGGGTCGGGACGGCGGGGGACAGGGCTTCCATGGGGGCTCTTCGCGGCGAGATTGCATGTCGCAAGCAGACCGTTATCAGTGCATCTGTTTATGATCCACTCTAAATCATAACAATTTCCACCGTCGCCGGTCTGCCAGGATCGCGTGGGCGGCATTGTGCCCGGGCGCACCGGTCACCCCGCCGCCGGGATGGCTGCCCGCTCCGCACATGTAGAGGCCCTTTATGGGTGCGCGGTAATCGCCGTGGCCAAGCACAGGCCGCGCCGCCCACAGCTGGTCGAGGCTCATTCGGCCATGAAAGATATCGCCGCCGATCAGGCCGAACTTGCGTTCAAGATCGAGCGGGGAATGAATTTGGCGGGCGATCACGCTGGCCCGGAAATTGGGAGCATGGGCAGTGACGGTGTCGATGATGCAGTCGGCGGCGGCCTCGCGCGCGTCATCCCATGACCTGCCATCTGGCAGCTCAGGTGCGAAATGCTGGCAGAACAGGCTGGCGACATGGCAGCCGGGCGGGGCGAGGCTGTCATCGACAGTCGAAGGGATGGTGATCTCGACCACCGGCGCGCCCGACCAGCCATAGGCGCGGGCATCATCGAATGCACGGTCCATGTAGTCCAGCCCCGGCGCGATCACGATGCCTGAACCGTGATGATCGGCCTGCGTCTTACCCGGCAGCACGGAAAAATCGGGCAATTCCGACAACGCGACATTCATCCGGAAGGTGCCTGAGCCCGTCTTGAATTGCGACATCCGGTGGCGGAACGGCTCATCCAGATCGGCCGGATCGACCATGTCGCGGAACAGCAGCGCGGGGCCGACATTGGCAGCAATGATCGGCGCGGCCAGCTCCTCGCCGCCTTCCAGTGCCACTCCGATGGCGCGGCCGCCATCGACCAGCACTTTCGCGACCGGCGCTTCCAGGCTGATTTCCACGCCCATGTCGCGGCACGCCCCAGCCATGGCATCGGTGATCGCGCCCATTCCGCCTATGGCGTGCCCCCAGGCGCCGCTCTTGCCGTTCACTTCGCCAAACACGTGATGCAGCAGCACATAGGCCGAGCCGGGAGTCGAGACTCCGGCGTAGTTGCCGACCACCGCGTCGAAACCGAACGCGCTCTTGATGCGATCATCCTCGAACCAGCCGTCGAGGAATTCGCGCGCCGAGCGCGTGAAGATGCCCAGCAGTTCGGCTTGGACCTGCCGGTCGAGCCGGGCCAGCGGCCAGCCCTGCCGCACCAGCGCTGCCAAGGCTCGCAAGCCTCCACCCGGCTGAGGCGGTTCCTGCAAGGCAAGATCGCGCAGCAGTTGGGCGATCTTTTCGAGCGCTGCCGAATAGGCCGGATAGGTTGCTGCATCTTTGGCAGAGAACCGGGCAAATTCGGCCTGCGTGCGTTCCAATCCGCCGCCGAGCTTGAGATAGCCATTTTCGAACGGCAGGAAGTTGGCAATCGGCCGCTCGACCACTTTCAGCCCGCGCTCGTCCAGCCGCATATCCGCGATCACTTTCGGTCGGAGCAGGCTGACGGTGTAGCTGGCGGTCGAGTTGCGAAAACCGG
>JBDSSP010000157.1:0-2834 GCA_039928735.1 Novosphingobium sp.
TCGCTGAAGCGTTGCAGCATTTCCAGCACTGCGTCCTTGTTTGACAGGAATACGTCGCGCCACATGGTGGGGTCGGAGGCGGCGATGCGGGTGAAATCGCGGAAGCCGCCGGCGGAATATTTGATCACTTCGCTCTGCGTCACTTCTTCGAGATCCGAAGCGGTGCCGACAATAGTGTAGGCGATAAGATGCGGCAGGTGGCTGGTTACGGCGAGGACCAGATCGTGGTGTTCGGCGTCCATGATCTCGACATTGGCGCCGAGCGCTTCCCAGAACTGGGTCAGGCTGGTGAGCAGATGAGGATTGGCATCGGCGGGCGGGGTGATGATGCACCAGCGATTATGGAACAGCGCGGCAAAGCCCGCATCCGGCCCGCTGTTTTCGGTTCCTGCGACCGGATGGGCCGGGATGATGGCGTGGCCCGGAAGCGCTTCGCCCAAGGCCTTGGCTACCGCCACTTTGGACGAGCCGACGTCGCTGACCAATGCGCCGGGCGGCAGCGCATCTGCAATCGCTTGTGCCGCCTCTGCCATGGCGCAGGGGGGAACGCAGAAAATCACGAGGTCCGCCTCGCGCACGGTTTCCGCTGCGCTGTCGCAGACTTTGCCCACAAGCCTTCGCTCTGCCGCGCGCTTGCGGGTGGCGGGGTCGTGGTCGTAGCCGGTGGTCACCGCGCCAGGCAGGTTGGCCCGCACCGCGAGGCCGATTGAACCGCCGAGCAGGCCGAGGCCGATGATGGCGATGCGCTGAAAAGTCATTTCGCTGCTTCCGCCATTTCGCGCAGGGCAGCGGCGATGACGTCCAGCTGCTCCGCCGTGCCGATGGTAATCCTCAGCCCATGCGGCAGACCTTGCCCCGGCAGCCAGCGGGTGATTGTGCCGCGTTCCATTAGCCCGAGATATGCCGCTTCCGCCGTCAGAGCGCCCTCGAACAGGATCAGCAGGAAGTTCGCTTCGCTGGGCACGGCGCGAAGGCCATGATTGCCCAGCGCCTCGATAGCGAGTTCAAAGCGGGCACGCTCCGCCGCGTTGTGGCGACGCGACATTTCGACAAAAGCCTGGTCCTGCACTGCCGCGAGCGCCGAGGCCTGGCCCGCGTTGCTCAGGTTGAAGGCGCCGCGAATGCGATTGAGCACTTCGATCAGTTCCGGCGCGCCAGTTGCCCAGCCGATTCGGTCACCCGCCAGGCCATACGCCTTGGAGAATGTGCGGGTGATCAGGACATTGCAGTGCCGCGCTGCCAGTTCCAGACCGCCGTCATCGTCTTCGGGCGCGACATATTCGCCGTATGCCTGATCGAGTACCAGCAGCACATCGGCGGGAAGCGCCGCATGCAGCCGCGCGATCTCGCCCTTGGGCAGAAAGCTGCCGGTAGGATTATTGGGATTGGCGACGAAGACCACTTGCGTCTTCGCATTGACCAAAGCCAGCAGGCCATCGACGTCCGTGCCATAATCGGCGTCGGGCGCAACCACCGGCACCGCCCCGCTGCGGCGGATGACGATGTCGTAAAGCGAGAAGCCATAGCGCACGTAAATCGCCTCGTCGCCCGGGCCGGCAAAGGCACTGGCAGCAACCGCAAGCAATTCGCCCGAACCGGTGCCGCACAGGATGCGCGCCGGGTCGATGTGATGCAGCGCGCCCAGCGCCTTGCGCAGGGCAATGCTGTCCGGGTCTGGATAGAGCGAGGGCTCCAGCGCCCCTTCGCGCGCCGCCAGCGCCAGTGGACTGGTGCCCAGCGGGTTCTCATTGGCCGAGAGCTTGACCAGCCGCCGCCCGTCCGAGCCGGCAGACTTGCCGGCGACATAGGCGTGGATTTCGGCGATCCAGGGTTTGGGGACGGGTGCAAGAGCCATAGCGCGGGTGCGCATAGCGGACACTGCGGGGAATTGACAGTCCATCGGTCGTCCCCCAAGTCGCGGGGCACAATGGCCGGGCCGACAATCACCACCATCAGCGAAGTGCTGGAGATCGCGCAACCGCTGCTGCTCGATAGCGGGCAGAGCCTTGCGGGCGTACAAGTCGCCTATGAAGCTTACGGCATGCTCAATCCCGCCAGGGACAACGCCGTGCTGATCTGCCACGCGACCAGCGGCGACCAGCACGTCGCCAGCCCGCATCCGATCACCGGCAAGCCCGGCTGGTGGGACCGCATGGTAGGTCCGGGCAAGCCAATCGATACGGATCGCTTCTTCATTATCTGCGCCAATGTGCTGGGCGGCTGCATGGGCTCGACCGGGCCGAACTCGCCCGCCGCCGATGGCCAGCCCTATGCCATGCGCTTCCCGGTGATCACCATCCGCGACATGGTCCGCGCGCAAGTGGCGCTGCTGGAGGCGCTGGGGATTGAGCGTCTCTATGCCGTGGTTGGCGGATCGATGGGCGGGATGCAGGGGCTCAGCCTCGCGGCAAACTGGCCCCACATCGCCGAACGTGTGCTGGCAATTGGCGCCACTGCGACCATGCCGGCGCAGAACATCGCCTTCCAGGAAGTTGGGCGCCAGGCGATCATGGCCGATCCAGACTGGCAGGACGGCACCTATTACAACACCGGCAAGACCCCCGCCGCCGGGCTCGGCGTGGCGCGGATGGCGGCGCATATCACTTACCTGTCCGAATCCAGCCTGACCGAGAAATTCGGTCGCCGGTTGCAGAACCGGGATGCCAAGACCTTCGGATTCGACGCCGATTTCCAGATCGAAAGCTATCTGCGCCACCAGGGGCTGACCTTTTCCGAGCGCTTCGATGCCAACAGCTACCTCTACATCACCAGGGCGATGAGCTACTTCGACCTCGCAGAGGACCATGGCGGCAGGCTCGCCGATGCCTTCGCCG
>JBDSSP010000158.1:0-5433 GCA_039928735.1 Novosphingobium sp.
AGACACAGTGGGCGGGGGAGCGGGCTGGTGAAGTTAAGGGGTAAAGCAAGGCGTTGTCACCGTAAACCCACACTGGACGGGGCCACCGGGCATAACGGCTATGCCGTGAACGCGGCTGGCCCTTCGACAGGCTCAGGATCAAACCTCTCCAGCGATCCCGCGAAATATGTCTCGAGCGTTGCGGCGATGATTGGTCTGCTGCAGCCGGTGATGGAGCAATATATCGTGGCCTCGCGGCGGTTTGCGGTGCGGCTGGCGCTGCAATGCGGGCTGAAGAGCTTTGCGGCGGGGCTGGAATATGACGTTGCGACGGACAGCTACAAGCCGAGCACCGACCGTGAGCTGGCGCCGATGTTCGAGGCGATATTCCGGGGCGCTCCTGCGAGCAACGCCGGGGATGCGGTGCTCGATTACCTGACCGCGTGGAACCAGATCCTGTGGCAGGTCTCTCCCGATTATCACCCGAGCGGCGCGGGCAACCTGCTGGGCGGGACAGTGGCGGTGGACCAGGCGTTTATCATGCAGATGCTGGTCTCGGCCTACGAGAATGTGGGCAGCCAATGCGGCACCTATGTGCCACCAAGCGAGACCTGGGGTGGACGGAGCCGCCGCGCAGCGGCGGCTTGCAATGATAATGGCGCATGGCGCGAAGCGACATTCCGTTTTTCTGACGGTGCGGCGGTGAGGGTTGCGGCATGAGCGATCAGGTCAAGGCGACTGTGAAAAACAGACGATGGCCTCGGCGTCTGCTCTGGAGTGCAATCCTTGCCTTTGTGGCATTGCAAGTGCATTCGTACTATTACCTCCGCTTCATGGTCATGTACCCCTTCAGCGCGGCGTATGAGCCACAGATGTCACCTGACCCAGCCGCATCAAAGCGAGCAGATGGCAGGATAGGATTAATTACACCGATGTTTGAATCGGTGACTGTGGCCCGGATGCATTGGGCGTCACTCTCGCAAAACCCGCCTCAGTTCAAGGGGCTAACTCTGGTTAAAGGGCGAGAGCTTGAGAATAAGATCTTTGGATTTTTGGCCAACAAATCTCGTCCTGGATATCAATCGTCAATAAAATACAAAAAAAGTCAGTTCTATGAAAGCTATCTTGCGACAGCCTATGCTTCGACGAATTATGGATTTTTTGCCTTTTTTGACGATAAGGTGTGTGTATCTATCTGGAATGGTGCCATATTTTGTAACTCAGTATACCAAAAATTTGGAAAGTCATATATTTATTACAGCATAAGCGGTCGTAATTTTTTAGACGATGAAATTATAAAATGGGGTGATGTCAAATGAGTGGCGAAAATGAAATTTTAGGGTTACGGTGACAGGGTTACGGTGACAGTTTACTTAACCCCTAAACTCTGCCATGCCGCGCCGCATGCAACACACCTCACCGCCAAGCCGCACCGTCGCTCGGGGACACGCAATAGCATGTCCCCGGCGTGTTCATTCGAGCTAACCCTTGGCCCGCCTTCCCCGCGTCGTCATTCCCGGAATTCCGCATCACGTCACCCAGCGCGGCAACGGGCGAGCGCGGACGTTTTTCGAGGACGCTGACTATGCCCTCTATCTCGATCTTCTCGCCGAAGCCTGCGGGCGGGCGCATACCGAAGTCTGGGCCTATTGCCTGATGCCCAATCACGTCCACATCGTGCTCACGCCTTCCGATCAGGACGGGCTGCGCCGCACTTTCGGCGAACTGCATCGGCGTTATACCGGCTATGTTAACGCCCGCCGCCGCGCGACCGGGCATCTGTGGCAGGGGCGTTTCGGTTCGGTGGCGATGGACGAGGCGCATTTCGTCACCGCGCTGCGCTATGTTGCTCTGAACCCGGTGCGGGCGCGGCTGGTGGAGCGGGCGGAAAACTGGGCCTGGTCGAGCACGCGGGCGCTGATTGCCGGGGAGGATGACGATGTCGTCACCGTCGCTCCAGCTCTGGAGCGAGTGGGGAACTTCGCCGCTTTCCTCGGCGAGGACTTCGACGAGGCGCTGAACTACGCCGCGCTGCGCAAAGCGGAGAGCGTGGGGCGGCCTGTCGGCTCGAAGGAATGGCTGGCCGAGATGGAAGAACGGACGGGCCTGATTCTGGCGCCGCAGAAACGGGGGCCGGCACCGCGCGAGACCAGGAAGGGGACACGCAACAGCATGTCCCCTTCAGCCTAGCCCCATGACTGCAAACAAACCCGGCGACCCAACAACGCTCAACCGGCTCTATGGCCGCTCGGTGGGCAAGCCTTTGCGCAAGGGGCAGCAGGCACTGGTCGATACGTTGTTGCCTCGGATTGCGGTGCCTGCGGAAGGCCCCGTGACCGCCGAAGCGCTGTTCGGTTCGCCCCGCCCGCTTCATTTCGAGATCGGCTTTGGCGGCGGCGAGCATATGGCGGGGCGGGCCGATATGCTCCCCGATCATGGGTTCATCGGCGCGGAGCCGTTTCTCAACGGGGTGGCCCAGGCGCTGGTGCATGTCGATGGCGACAACGGGCAGCGCGTGCCGCTCGCCAATGTCCGCATTCATCACGGCGATGCGCTGGAAGTGCTGGCGCGCATTCCCGATGGGGCGCTGGCGTTCGTCTATCTGCTCCACCCCGATCCTTGGCCCAAGGCGCGGCATGCCAAGCGGCGGATGATGAACGACGGGCCGGTGCGACTGATTGCGGCCAAGCTGAAACCGGGCGGCGAGTTCCGCTTCGGCACCGATCACCCGGTCTATCTGCGCCACGCGCTTATGGTAATGCGGCGCTATTCCTTGGAGCCGGACGCAGTGTTCGACTGGCTCTGCGACAAACCGGGGGACTTCCAGAACCGCCCCAGCGGCTGGCCCGAGACACGCTATGAGGCAAAGGCCCGGACACAGGGGCATGAGGTGTGGTACTTTCGATACCGGCGAATTTAGGTCAACAGAGGCGCTGGGCGCCAAACTATGCGCCGATCTCGCGTTGTGTGCCCACCACATCCAACCGCTTCAGGCGATCCACTTCATCGCCCAAAAGCAGCACTTGCTGGCGGAAGTCCTGCGCGCCGGCTGCCCGGTTGCGGCGATCGACACGATCGGAGTTGAAGCGCTGCAGGATCGCATTCGCCTGATGCATCATGAGCATATCCCGGAACGGCCACGACCAATGGCCACGTAAAACTGCGTAATCCGCGTGAACGCCGCCTTGAACTGTCAGGCGCTAATTGTTGATCGAGAGCAATCGGGTGCGCGCGACACAGTTGTCGTTTTCCGGTGCCGGAGCAGTGCGCGCCGACAATGCCGAGGGAAGCGAGATGCGCCAGACAGGCCTGAAACAGAACCTTCGGCCAGCGTCCGCAGCATTGGACGATCGTGCGGACGATGCGGTTTGGTCCTCGAACACGCTTAACGAGGTTCTGGAAAGCCTGCCGCAGGGTGTCGTCATGTACAACAGCGAGGGACGTCTCGTTTTTTCCAATCGCCGCTACCGCGAAGCGACTGGCTATTCTACCGACGAGCTCCAACCCGGCATCTCGATTGAGGAAATGCTGCTGCTGCGCAACCGCGCGAAAGCTCTTACGGATGAGGAGAGGCAGTATTGCGAGCACCTGATGAATTGCATGCGGCGCGGCGAGGTTCTCAGCGGCTACCATCATATACCGGACGGACGGATCATCCGCTATATCAATACGCCGATACCTTCGGGCGGATGGATAGTGACGCATGAAGACGTCACCCGGCAGCAGAGTGCCGAGAAGCAGATCGAACACATGGCCAGCCACGACGCATTGACCGACCTGCCGAATCGCTCCTCGTTCCGCACCCAGCTCGAACAGGCCCTGCGCCTCAACCCCGAGGGCAAGCAACTCGCGGTCATGTTCCTTGATCTCGACAACTTCAAGGGTATCAACGACACGCTCGGGCACCAGGTCGGGGATGAACTTCTCAAGACGGTGGCCGAGCGGCTGCGTTTCTGCATGCGCAGCAGCGACATGGTCGCGCGCTTCGGTGGCGATGAATTCGTAATCGTCTCGTCAGCGCTGGACAAACCAGCGGAAGCAGCCGCCCTGGCCCGGCGAATCCGGAAAGCAATTCTCGACCCCTTCAAACTGCTCGATCATCAGGTCGTCGTTGATACGAGCATTGGCATTGCGCTATCGCCGGGCGACGGCGAAGACGCCGATCAGTTGCTCAAGAATGCCGACCTGGCGCTGTACAGTGCCAAGGCCAGTGGTCGCGGCGCCTATCGATTTTTCGAGAACGAGATGGATGTTCGCATGATGGAACGCCGTAATCTCGAACTCGATCTGCGGGCCGGCTTCGTCGGTGGCCAGTTCGAACTCCACTATCAGCCGCTGGTCAACCTCGAACGCAACACCGTGAGTTGCTGCGAAGCGTTGCTGCGCTGGAACCATCCGAAGCGAGGCGAGGTGCCTCCCCAGACCTTCATTCCCGTGGCCGAGGAAATCGGGCTGATAACACGGATCGGCGAGTGGGTCATCCGCACCGCCTGCGCCGAAGCCGTCAAATGGCCGGAGGACGTATCCGTTGCTGTCAATGTATCGCCGGTGCAGTTCCGCAGCCAGAACCTTGTGCAGATCGTTGCGCATGCCCTGGCTTCCAGCGGGCTTGCACCGCGCCGTCTCGAGATTGAGATCACCGAGGCTATCCTTCTCGAACACACCGAAGATACGCTTGCCATTTTGCGGCAATTGCAGAGTCTGGGCGTGCGCATCGCCATGGATGATTTCGGGACCGGATACTCTTCGCTCAGCTATTTGCAGAAGTTCCCGTTCGACAAGCTCAAGATTGATCAGGCATTCATCCGTAGCCTGTCCGAGGACGGCGAGGCGAATGCTATCGTTCGCGCCGTGACCGGGATTGCAGGCAGCTTCCATATGGAAACAACGGCAGAAGGTGTCGAAACTGAGGAGCAACGGGCGATCGTGACCGCATTGGGTTGTACCGAAATGCAAGGGTATCTGTTCTCGGAAGCGCGAAGCAGCAATGACATACTTAGGCTATTGAGGTCCGGAAGACACAACTCACTAGCAGCATGACGGGATGTGGGGCTGCCGTGTGCTCTGTCATAGAGCTACGATATGCTGATAGCACTTTTAGATCGTGGCGGCTCACGACCAACTTACGACGACCAGATGGCCCACTTTGCTGCGGCAGATGCAGCTTGATCTTGCGCCACGGATTCCCTTGCCGCTTCAATTACGTCGAAGGGAAATCGGGGCCGAGAATTTCCGCCCTGGGTCAGCGATCCTCCTTCTCAGTTTGATAGCGCAAGCCGACTAGTCGGCTACCGCGTCAGCTCAGCACGGTCGCCCAAAGTCTGGCGCTAGCCTCGCTTCTGGACAAGGACCGGATATGGCGTCACCATCGCGAACGCAAGCCATCTGGGGAGAGGCGCGTTGGACCATCGGTTGTATTATGTCGTCGGCGATTTTCTGGTCAGTTTGCTAATC
>JBDSSP010000159.1:0-7173 GCA_039928735.1 Novosphingobium sp.
GTGTTCATAATAGTAATCGAGCCCGGTTTCGCCGATCGCGATCACCCTGGGGTGTTCCAAAGCCACAATCAGCGCCGCCTCGCCCAGATCGGAATGCGCGTCCGCCTCGTGCGGATGAATTCCGACACTGGCCCATACGTCTGGTTCGCGCGCCGCCGTGGCGATCACCTGGTCCCATTCGCGCTGGCGGGTGGAGATATTCAGGAACCCGTTGATGCCTGCCTCGCGAGCGCGGGCAAGTACGCCTTGCTGGTCCTCGACCAGGCCCTTGTATTCAAGATGACAGTGCGAATCGATAAGCATTCCCGCACCACCTATCCCTGATCGTCATGCTGAACTTGTTTCAGCATCCATTGTGAGCTTTGCACAGTTCCTGCGATCAAAGCACGACGGCGCGTTTTGCTTGCCAGACGAAGCTTCGGTGCGTGGGGAGGAATGGACCCTGAAACGAGTTCAGAGTGACGAGCGTTCATTGTGGCGCGTCCTCTGCGGGCATTTCGAGGCGAGGGAAGATTGGAGTTGGAGGTGCTATCGTCTTCGTATTTTCCCTCAGCGAACGATACCAATCACGATCCCAAGTCATTCCAACGGCTGGATCAAAAATCTTGATCGTTCCATAGGTCCGGTCCGATTCAGGAATCTCGATGTATGCCAAAACCAAAGAAGCTGAGAAGGGCGTAACCGGTCGAACAGCTATGGTCAGGTCTCTAATTGCCCAAACGAGAAGTGCCAGCACATTACCCATACGTTCTGGGTCTGACTTTCGGAGTTTCCATGGTTCCATTTCGTCAATGAACGCATTGCATTTGAAGATTGCCAGATTCCAAAATTGCAATGCTAAGTGTGGCTCCAAGCTAGCAAATGAGTCTTGGAAGCAGCTGATGTCGCTAACTAACCCATCAACGAAGGCGTAGTCCTCCCTGTACTGGCAGGGAGCCTCACCGGAGTATTCAGCTGGCAAATTGCCATCTAAGAATTTGGATATGAATCCGAAGGTTCGCTGAACGAGATTTCCGTAGCCATTTGCCAGCTCCGCATTGCACCGCGTCACAATCGCCTCTTCGCTCCAGGTGCCATCCGAGCCGAAGCTGACTTCGCGCAGCAGAAAATAGCGAAGCTGATCGACCCCATATTTATCTGCTAGCTCAACCGGATCGACGACATTGCCGAGGCTCTTGGACATTTTCTCGCCGCCGCGCGCGAGCAGGAAGCCGTGGCCGAATATCTTCTTCGGCACCGGCAGCCTCGCGCTCTTCAGGAAGGCTGGCCAATAGACCGCGTGGAAGCGGACGATGTCCTTGCCGATGAGGTGAAGATCAGCCGGCCAGAATCGAGAAAAGTCCCCTTCCCGGTCCGGGTAACCGATTCCGGTGAGATAGGTCGTCAGCGCATCGACCCAGACATACATGACGTGACCCGGCGAGCCCGGCACTGGCACGCCCCAGTCAAAGCTGGTCCGCGACACCGAGAGGTCACGCAGATCGTTGCCCTTGAGGAAGGCCAGCACTTCGTTGCGGCGGCTTTCCGGCTCGAGGAAGCCGGGGGTTTCGTTTAGTTCGATCAGGAAATCGCGGTATTTCGACAGGCGGAAGAACCAGCTTTCCTCGACCGTCCATTCGACGGGGGTACCTTGCGGGGAGAGCTTTTCGCCCCCTTCCCCCGCGATCAACTCCTTCTCGCCATAGAACGCCTCGTCGCGGACCGAATACCAGCCTTCGTAACGGTCGAGATAGAGGTCATCCGACGCCTCCATCGCCTTCCACAAGGCGACGCTCGCTGCCTTATGGCGCTCCTCAGTGGTGCGGCAGAATGCATCATACTGAACATTCAATCGCGCGCACATCTCGCGGAAATGATCTGACATTTCGGTCGCAAATTCGAGCGTGTCCTTGCCCGCTGCTCGCGCTGTCTGCGCCATTTTGAGGCCATGCTCATCCGTGCCGGTGACGAGCCGGACGTCCTTGCCCTGCATCCGGTGGAACCGCGCAATCGCATCGGCGGCGATGGCCTCATAGGCGTGGCCGATGTGCGGCTTGCCGTTGGGATAGGCAATGGCGGTGGTGATGTAATACGGATCGGCCATGTCGGCGCGCTGGCTTTCTGGTGAGGGGCTTATGCCGCCTCTCTAGGCAGTGCCGCCGAGGCCAGCAACCCGCCAATTTCAAGGCTGAGCAACTGGGCATCGAAGTTGTAGGTTGGTGCCTGCGCTGTCAGCTTGGCCAGCGCGGAGTGCGCGGCGATGATGCGCTGCTGCCGGGCCCGCGGCGCATCGGCCAGTTCGGAGGCAAGCGAGGCCCGCGCCAGATCGAGCATGGCCATGATCCGCTCACGGTCCGGCCGGGCGCCGAGTTCGTCGGCCAGCATGCCGCGCAAGGCGAGATCGCTGTCACCCTCGCGCACCAATCGCTGCATTAGCGTTTGCAACTTGCCGAGGCCGAGACCGACAAAATCCAGCGCGGCGCCGGGCGATCCACGCGCCGCCGCCACTGCCGCCGCAAGCGCCGCGGCGTCGGCTTCGGGCGCATCTCGGCGAACCACGGCATCGACTTCAGCATCCGACAGCGGCGCGATATGCAGCGACAGGCACCGCGAGCGCACGGTTGCGAGCAATCGTCCCGGACGATGCGAGACGAGCAGGAAGAAGGTGCCGACAGGTGGTTCCTCCAGGCTCTTGAGAAGTGCATTGACCGCACCCTTCTCCATATCATCGGCTGGATCGATGATGATGACGCGGCGCTGGCCCAGCGTTGGCCGGGTGTGCAGCCGCTGCTGCATGCGGCGGATCTGGTCAACGGTGATGTTGCGCTTGGTCTGGTAGGGCTTTCCCTCGGCGCGCTTTTTTTCCTCATCATCGCTCGAAGGAAGGTGATCCAGAACAATGATATCAGGATGATAATCGCTCTGGTTGTGCGCTGTGCCCGGCTCAGCCACCAACTCGCGCGCAGCGGCCCGGGCGAAGGCGCCCTTGCCCAGTCCTTTGATCCCCGAAATGATCCAGCCATGGTGCATCCGCGCCGAGTTCATCGCCGCGCGCCATTCACGCCAGGCTGCGTCGTGGCCGGTATAGGTCACGCGGCCTGCTCCAGCACCGGTGCCAGGCCAGCCAGGACCAGGCGGTGCGTTTCGTCCACATCGCCGTCGCCATTGATCCGCACAAAGCGCTGCGGATCGGCTTCGGCGAAGCGGGAGAAAGCAGCGGCCACCGCAGCATGGTAAGCGGCGTCACGGCCGCCGATGCGGTCTGCACCGTCCGGATCGCGCAAAGCCAGGCGCCGCGAAGCTTCGGTGGGGGAAATTTCGATCAGCAGAGTCTTGTCAGGCATCATTCCGCCGCTGCCGATCCGGTGGAGGTCGAAGATCTCGGCATCGGAAAGCCCTCCGGCCCCGCCCTGGTAGGCCCGGCTCGAATCGACAAAGCGGTCGCAGATCACCCATTTTCCCGCGGCCAGCGCCGGCCGGATCAGCCGCTCGACATGGTCCGAACGGGCAGCGGCGAACAACAGCGCCTCGGCACGCGGCTGCCAGCCCTGGCCATCGAGGCCCAGCAGCAGCGTACGGATCGCCTCGGCTCCGGGTGTGCCGCCTGGCTCGCGGGTCTGCACCACATCAAGCCCGCGCGCGCGCAGTGCATCGGCCAGCAGCCGCGCCTGGGTCGATTTACCCGCCCCTTCGCCGCCTTCGAATACAATGAACTTGCCCAAGGTCATGGGATCAGGCCCATAAGCCCATTGCGCAGTTGGTCCAAGGGCCCAGCCTTGTAAACGGCCTGCGCGACAATCAGCGGCACGCGCGATGGCGGCATGCCGCCTGCGCGGATTTCCAGTTCGGCCACTTCGGCGCCCTTCGCGAAGGGAGCCCGCAACGGTCCGCGATAGACTATGCTCATGCCTGTCACCCGGCCGGTTCCGCTCGGCAAGACAGCTGCAATGGGCCGCGCTGCCAGCAGATCGACGTGCATTGCGTCACCGCCCTGGACTTTGGCCTCGCCCACCCGCGCGCCCAGCGCAAAAAGCGGGCGGCTTTGCCACGCCGCAAATCCCCATTCGAGCAGCGCCCGGGATGCCGCCGTGCGCTTCTCCTCACTCTTCGCCCCGCCCACGACCATCAGCAGGCGCCTGCCGCCGCGCTCGGCCGAGCCGAGGAAATTGAATCCCGCCTCGTTCGAATGACCAGTCTTGATGCCATCGGCACCGGGGATCACGCCGATCGTCGGATCGTGGTTCTGCTGGGTGACATTGCTCCAGGTGAACTGCTTCTGGCCGAAATAGCGGTGATATAGATTACCGTGGCGGGTGATGAGGGCATCACCGAGCCGGATCATGTCGCGAGCGCTGACGTAGGTTGCGCCGTTATCGGGCCAGCCATTGGGAGTCGCAAAATGACTGCCTGTCATGCCGAGACGCGCCGCTGCGGCGTTCATCAATCCGGCCCAGCCAGCCACGCTGCCGCCCGCACCCTCGGCCAGCACAACGGCGGCATCGTTCGCCGAAACCGTGGTGATGCCATGCAGCAGCGAATCGAGCGTAACGCTCTCGCCGCTGCGCAGCTTCATCGAAGTGCCCTTGCCGTGCCACGCCTCCCAGGTCTCCGGGCGCATGGTAAAGGTCTGCTCGGGCTTCAACCTGCCCGCAGCGATCTGTTCGAACGCGACGTAGGCAGTCATCGCCTTGGTCATCGATGCGGGGACAAAGCGGAGGTCAGCCTGGCGCTCGAACAGGGTCTGGCCGGAGTTCTGGTCAACCAGCAGGACAACGGGAATATTGCCGAGTTCCGGCGGAGGCGCTGGGCTGGGGACAGGCACTTGCGCAGCATTCAGCGGATTGGCGAGGAGCCAGAAACCGGCCAGGAAGGCGCACAACAACATCAGAAAGCCAAATCGCCGCAATCAATCCGTCCCTCATTTGACTGAGGGGGAACGCGGGGTGTTTTTCCCTTAGCGGCCGCCCTGAATCTGTGCGTCCCTATAGCCCGCGGCCCGCGCTCTTGCCAGTGCTGCTTCAGCTTGTGCCCGGGTTGCGAAAGGACCCATCACAACGCGAGAAATCCGGCCGTTGCTGCGCAGGCTGCCGCCAACCTTGCCCGAAACCGCAGTGGCATTCGCGGTGTTGGCGAAGCTGCCGACCTGGACCAGGAAGGAACCGCCAGTCGCTGGTGCCGGGCTGGCACTGGGAGACGGACTTGGGGCGGGAGTTCGCACGACGCGCGGCTTTGGAGTCGGACGCGGGGCAGGTGCTGCTGTCGGCGTGGGGCGAAGCTTGGGCACTGCCGTAGGCGTGGGCGTTGGCGACGCGCTCGGCGAAGAATCCGGAAGCGGCGCCGGCGGCGTCACCAGTGACGGATCGAGCCTGCGCTTGAGCACTGTCAGCAGCGAGGGCGGCGTATCCATGCGGGCGGAAGCCTGACGCCCACCACGCAGCATCGCGCGCTCCATCTCGGGCGGGTTGACCCGGCGGATGCGAATCGCCGCCTTGGTGGCTCCGGTCAGGCCAAGCTGGGTCGCAGCACCTGGCGAAAACTCGACAAGACGATCGTTGACCATCGGTCCGCGACGCTCGACCCGGACCAGCACGGTCTTTCCGGAATCGAGCGCAGTGACTTCGGCGTAGCTTGGCAGTGGCAGGGTCTTGTGCGCAATGGTCACGCCTTCCCCGCCCTCGCCGCCAGCCGCGGCATAGCCGACCTCGTCATAGTTCAGCCGGTCACTTGGTGAGTAGGTCGTGCCATCTATGGTGAACGGATTGCCGACCACTATGGGGTAATCCGCGGAAGGTCCGTTAACCCCGATTGGATGGGGCTCGCTCACAGGCTTGGCCCCGCCCCCGCCACAGCCCGACATGAGAACAAGCGCCACAAGCGGCAAGGCGTAGTTAACGGACAATCTCATCTGCAAGCAACCCCACGGATAGTGCGTAGTAGTTCGAGCAGTTGTATTGCAGGATAACCCTATAATTCCCGGTTAAGAGGTAAGCAGGGGTGCCCGGCCCATCGGGTTCGAACAGGCTGGCGAGAGTGTCATCGGCGATGGCGGCTTGCGGCACGATGCCAAGCGCACGCCATTCCGCAACAGTCTTCCACTGCGAATGGCGGGCATGCACCCGGCTACAACTGTCGGGGGCAAGCCGGGTCGCAACCACGCTGCGATTGAAGCCGGCCGGCACCGAGGCGCGCACGCCCCAAGGCTCGCCCGGACGCCATCCGGCATCGCGGAAATAGTTTGCGATCGAGGCCAGCGTATCGGCCCGACTGTTCCAGATATCGCGGGTGCCATTGCCGTCGCCATCGACCGCGGTGCGCAGATAGACGCTCGGCAGGAATTGCGGATTGCCGAAGGCACCGGCATAGGAGCCCAGCATTCGCTCACGCGGCACGCCCTGGTCGGCCATCTTGAGCAGTGCTATGAATTCATCCGCAAACAACTGCCGCCGCCGCCCTTCATAAGCCAAAGTCGCGAGCGACCGGGCGAGATCGAAATCGCCGGTATAGCTGCCATAATTGGTCTCGTGGCCCCAGATCGCGAGCATCATTTTCGCCGGGACACCGTAACGCGCCTCGATCCGGGGGATGACACCAGCCATGTTGTTATACATGTTGCGCCCGCCTGCGATCCGGGCGGCATCGACGTGAGCCGCGATATAGGGCGCGACCGGCGGTGGCACGGGGGCAATGCCGGGCTGGGCCCGGTCAAGCTCGATCACACGCGGATTGAGCGTCATTCCCGAGGTCAACCGCTGAATCGAAGCTTCACTAACACCTTCAGCGCGTGCGCGCGCGGCGAGCAGTTGCAGATAGCCCTGGAAACCGTCTTCCGCGTTGGCCTGAGCCGCGAGCGTCGATTGACCGGCGAAAAGAGCCAGAACTGGCAAAACCAGCAGTCTGAGGCGGCGAAGCTGAATCATCGTCGCCATCATTCGCACAAGGCATTGCGGTTGGAAATGGCTGGTTGCGATCGCCGGCGCGCTTTATCGCATGATTGCGGCAAGATGACCCAACCGGCCTTCGCGCTTCGACAAGGCCTCCTCCTTCGCCTGCAAACACCAGGGTTGCAGCTTTTGCGCCATGGCGCTAGCGGCGTTTACCCTCCGGGGACAGGTGGCCGAGTGGTTTAAGGCAACGGTCTTGAAAACCGTCGTAGGTGCAAGCTTACCGTGGGTTCGAATCCCACCCTGTCCGCCA
>JBDSSP010000160.1:0-7080 GCA_039928735.1 Novosphingobium sp.
AATCCTGCCACCAATAAGCCTATTGGTTGTTCTGGCGGCCGAGAAAACGCGGAATGTTGATCGACGAACCGTCATCGCCGGCGTCGTCCCCCGCATCGTCGGCACTCGACTTGGAGCCACGAGACAATTTGGCCATACGCTCGAACAGTGTCGAGCCGCCTTCAGGTTCGGAAACAAGCCCGCGGCGTCTGCCTTGCATCATCGAGGAGACCGGCTCGTCGGTATTGGCGAGGCGATCGGCGTTGCCAAGCAGGTCATCGCCGACTTCGCTGCCGTTCGAAGCCACAGCTGCCTGCGCCTCATCGACCTGATCCAGCTCAAGATCGAGCGGGTCATGCTGGGCCGGCGCGACCCCGGTCAGGCTGGCATAGGATTCGCGGGCGACCGGCGCTTCTTCTTCGCTTTCGTCTTCGTCCCAATCGTCCAAGTTAAGCGGCTCATCCTGCGTCGCCACTGCTACCGGAGCTACCACAACAGGCTCGGGTTCAAACGGCTCTGGCACAGCCGCCGGCCTGGGTTCGAACAACGGTTGAACCTGCGGTGCCGCAACTGTGGGTACTGCAGGACCGCGTGCCATACCGAAACCGGCAGCACGCGGCGCTTCTTCGACATGGCTCGCGCTCTGCTCGATGCCGGTGGCGACCACCGAGACGCGGATCTTGCCCTGCAGGTCTGGATTGAACGCCGAACCCCAGATGATGTTAGCCTGCGGATCGACCAGCTCGCGGATGTGATTGGCGGCTTCGTCAACTTCGAGCAGCTTCATGTCCTCGCCGCCGATGATCGAGATGATTACGCCCTTGGCGCCCTGCATCGAAACGCCATCGAGCAAGGGATTGGCAATCGCCTTTTCCGCTGCTTCGAGTGCGCGGTTTTCGCCGCTGCCCTCGCCGGTGCCCATCATTGCCTTGCCCATTTCAGCCATGACTGAGCGGACGTCTGCGAAATCGAGGTTAATCAAGCCCGGCATCACCATCAGATCGGTGATCGAACGAACGCCCTGCTGGAGCACTTCGTCAGCCAGCTGGAAGGCCTCCTTGAAAGTGGTCTCGGCTTTGGCTACCAGGAACAGGTTCTGGTTGGGGATCACGATCAGCGTATCGACATGCTTCTGCAGCTCTTCGATACCCGCCTCCGCAGAGCGCATGCGGCGCGTACCTTCGAACAGGAAGGGCTTGGTGACTACGCCCACAGTCAGCACGCCCTTGTCACGCGCTGCCTTGGCGATCACGGGAGCTGCTCCGGTTCCGGTGCCGCCGCCCATGCCAGCAGCAATGAACACCATGTGCACGCCTTCGAGGATCCGGTCGATTTCAGCCAGGGTTTCCTCGGCTGCCGCACGGCCGACTTCGGGACGCGAACCGGCGCCCAGCCCTTGGGTGATATCCGGGCCCAGCTGGATGCGATGCTCGGCGACCGAATTGTTCAACGCCTGCGCGTCGGTATTTGCGACGAGAAAATCGACGCCTTCGATCTCAGCCGCAATCATGTTGGCAATTGCATTGCCGCCCGCCCCGCCGACGCCGATTACGGCAATCTTTGGCTTCAGTTCTTCAATGGCTGGCGGTCCGATATTGATACTCATGACGCTCTCCTGGCAAGGCAGGCGAGGAAGATTCCCCTGATCCTTGCGATAATGGCATGCTTCGACTCACCGAAGCAAAGCCGCTTACACCTTTGTCCACAACCCCTTCGGCCCAAAACCATTTGACCCGAGTAGGTTTACCTAAAAATACTCCCGCAGTGCCCGATAGACCCGGTTGACCATGCCGAAGCCACTGTAGCGCAGTGCCGTCTGGTAGCCAGGCTTGATGGATCGAATGTCGACCGGATCGGCAGCGGCATAGAGCACCAGCCCGGCCAAGGTCGCAAAGCCAGGCTTGGCATGACCTTCAGCCAGACCGGTCAACTGCGGCATGGTGCCGATCCGCACCGGCCGCCCCAGCGCTGCCTGGGCATAGTCGGCCAAACCTACAAGCTCCGCACCGCCGCCGGTCAGCACGACTTGCTGCCCGCGCTGCCCAGTAAAGCCAAGCGCTTTCAGCGCCTTAGAAATATCTTCCATGCGGCGGCCCAGTTGCCCAGTGATCACCGAAATCAGCTCGGCGCGCGGGATCCGGTTCTTGTCGTCGGCATGGCGCGCGTGCGGCCCGCTGGCCTCCTCGCCGGGCGCATTGACCGGGATCATCTCGCGGTGATCGGCCGGGCTGGCAATCGCCGAACCACTGACGCATTTGAGCCGCTCGGCCTGGAAGCGGCGAATACCGAAAGCCGAAGCAATCGCGTCGGTGATATCGGCAGAACCCATCGGGATCGAGGCGAGTCCGACCAGCATGCCGGATGCATGAACCGAAACATTGGTCACTTCCGCGCCCATTTCGACCAGCGCCACGCCCAGATCGCGCTCCTCGGGCGTGAGGCAGGCATGGCCGGTCGCAACCGGTGAGGCGACCACAGCCTCGACCTCAAGATGCGCGTTCTGCACGGCCTCGGTGATATTGCGGACTGGCGCACCGTCCGCGAGCATGACGTGGATTTCGACACCGAGCCGCTCCGCATGCAGGCCCTTGGGATCGGATACGCCATTGGCGCCATCGAGCGTATAGTGCGCCGGCTGGGCATGCAGCACCATCCGGCCATCGGGCTGCACCACGTCGCGCGCGGCGACGAGCAATTGATCGACATCGTCGGATTCGATCCGCCGCCCGCCAATATCGACTTCGACCTGGGCGATCTGGCTGGTGAGCCCAGCTCCCGAACAGCCGATCCACACGCTTGAGACGCTGACATTGGCCATCTTCTCGGCCCGCTCGACGGCATCGCGAACCGCATAGGTGGCCGCTGCCATATCGGTAACGTAGCCGCGGCGGATGCCTTGCGAGGCGCGATGGCCCGAGCCGAGCACGATCATCTCGCCGGTATCGGACAGTCCTGCGATCATCGCCGAAATGCGAAACGAGCCAATGTTGACTGCGCCAAAGACGCGGCTGATACGGGGCGGTGGCATCAGTTTTTATCTCCTGACTGAGCAGCCCGCTCGGCAAACTTTGTCGGGCCGGATTTCGCTGTATCTGACTTTTCCGCAGCAGACTTTGCCACGCCGGGCTTGTCCGAACTTGGCTTCACGGCACCAGACTGCGCCTCCTCCGCGCGGCCCGGGATACGCAGATATATCCGGCCGGGAGTGCGCATGTCGAAAGCGGTAACCCGTCCGCCAATCAGCCGGTTGGTCCCGTCAAGCCGCGCAAATTCGACCAGGGCGTTGGCCATTGGACGATTGCCTTCGGGCAGAGCCAGCACCTGCCCGGTCTTCAAGGTCAGATTCCAGCGCCGGTTGCCCAGCCATTCGGCCTCGCGAATTTGGGGCTTGAGCGCCGGTGCAGCGCCAAGCAGCGCCGACAAAACGGCGACTTGCTTGTCGGCATTGGCGCCTGACAGGATCAGTTTTCCGCGCGCCCGCTCTGAAGAAATCGGCTCAAGCGGATGACCGGTTTCGTCAATCAAAACCAGCTTGTCACGCAAGCGCAGCACTGCATGCGGAGTGCGCTCGACGATATCGATCACCAGCGTCTCGGGCAGCTGGCGCGACACCCGCGCATCTGCCACCCACGACAATTCCAGCAAATCATTGCGCAGGCCGTCGACATCGACCAGCGGCATGGCGCGATTGCGCTGCGCCAGCGCGCGCTCATAGACCTTGAGTTCGTTAAGCCGCTTGACCCCCCGAACTTCGACCCGGCGCACCTCAAAGCCGCTCCTGACGGCAATCGCCGCAAATTGCTGGCTCGCCAGCGCAGGCACCCCAGCGGCGCTGGCGACTACAGCGGCAAGCATCAAGGCCCCTCCCAGGATCGTCACCATCAGCACGCGGTGCCACTGGGCTTCGTTGAGCGGAATCCAGGCCAGGATTTCACTCAACATCGATTGCGATTTGTTCTTGGCCGACCTGACCCGCCGTGCCTTTGCCTGCGTGCCGGCAACTTGGCGCGCATTGGGGCTTTTGCGCTTTACTGTCCGACTGCTCATGCCGCCCCCTTCACTGCCGAGGCATGATCGAGCGATTCGGCAACGATCGCCTCGACCAGATCAGCATAGTCCATGCCCATGTGCTTCGCCTGTTCGGGCACGAGACTGAGCGGCGTCATGCCCGGCTGGGTGTTGATCTCGAGCAGGAACAGCCCGTCCAATCCGCGCTCGTCGTCCCAGCGGAAATCCGATCGCGTCGCGCCCCGGCAGCCGAGCAACTGGTGCGCCCGCAAGGCGATATCCTTGCAGGCCTGCGCGATATCGTCCGGAATCTCGGCCGGGCAGACATGATCGGTCATCCCGTCGGTATATTTGGCGTCGAAATCATAAAAGCCCGACTTGGGCTTGAGTTCGGTGACCAGCAGTGCTTTGCCGCCCAGCACTGCCGTGGTCAATTCCTTACCGCGGATAAATGGCTCGGCGAGCAGACGGTCGAAGTGCTGCCACGGACCCTCGGCGGAGGGGCTGACCGGATTGCCGTAATTGCCGGCATCGGTGACGATCGCGACGCCGACAGACGAGCCTTCGTTCAACGGCTTGAGCACATAGGGCCGCGCCAACGGATCGCTTTTGTAGATCTCTGAAGTCTCGACGATGCGGCCACCGGGCATGGGAATGCCGTGCGGTACCAAGGCCAGCTTGGTCAGTTCCTTGTCGATGGCCATGACCGACGTGGCGAGGCCCGAGTGGGTGTAAGTTAGCCCCATCAGGTCCATCATGCCCTGAACCGTGCCATCCTCCCCCGGCGAGCCGTGCAATGCGTTAAACACAACATCGGGAGCAGCCTCGGCGAGCCTCAAGGCAACGTCGCGGCCCATGTCGATCCGGGTGACGCGGTGGCCGCGCGATTCGAGCGCCTTGGCAACAGCCTCGCCGCTCACCAGCGATACCGGGCGTTCGCTGGACCAGCCACCCATCAAGACCGCGATGTGGAGTTCGGGCAAGCTCATTGACGTCCCACTCTCTGAATTTCCCACTCCAGTTCCACGCCAGACGCCTCCCTCACCCGCCGTCGCACTTCCTCGCCCAGTGCCTCAATCTCCGTGCTGGTGGCGGTGCCGGTGTTGATCAGAAAATTGGTGTGCTTCTCGCTGACTTGCGCCCCGCCCTGCGTAAGGCCCCGGCAGCCCGCCGCATCGACCAGTTCCCAGGCCTTGTGCCCCCCAGAAATTGCTGGGCGCGGGTTCTTGAAGGTCGAGCCGCCCGTCTTGCTACGCAGCGGCTGCGAAGCCTCCCGGGAGGCCGAGATGCGGTCCATTTCGGATTGAATTGCCGCCGGATCGCCGGGCCTGCCCCGGAAACGAGCGGCCACGACAATGGCGCCTTGCGACAAATCCGAATGGCGATAGGTATAGTGCAGCGCACCGACCGGCAGCGTCACCATCTCACCCGAGCGCAAGACCACGTCGCAATCGACAAGGATGTCCTTGACCTCACTGCCATAGGCCCCGCCGTTCATCCGCACGAAGCCCCCAACCGTGCCGGGGATCGAGCGAAGGAATTCAAGACCCGCAATCCCGGTATCACGCGCGGTGGAGGAGACGCGGATGCCCGAGGCTCCGCCGCCGCAGTTGAGAGTGAAATCATCAGCCCGTTCGGCCCGGGCAAAGGCCTTGCCGAGCCGGACCACCACGCCTGGCACACCTCCGTCGCGGACAATGAGGTTCGAACCAAGACCTAGCGCCATGACGGGCATTTTCGGATCGAGATCGCGCAGGAACGATTGCAGATCGGCGAGGTCCCTAGGCTCGAACAGCCACTCCGCCGCGCCGCCCGATTTGAACCAGACCAGCGGGGCGAGCGGTGCTTGAGGGGTGAGTTTGCCACGGACATCCGGCAGCGCGCGGGCTTCGACAAGCTCAGCCTGAGCGGGTGTGGGTGCTGGTCCAACACCCACACCCGCCCTTCCTGAGCCTGTCGAAGGACCCGCGCTGAGGCTCGCCCCGACCATCATGCCGCCCGCCTTGCCGCAATCGCATCGGCCAGCCCGGCGGCCCACTTGGTGATGTCGCCAGCACCCAGGCACACGACGATGTCGCCTGCTTCCAGGTTTCCGGCCAGCGTCTCCGCCAGCGCATCGGCGCTTTCGGTCACGAAAGCCGCCCGGTGGCCGCGTTCCTTGATGCCGGAAATCAGCTCGGCAGAATCAACCCCATCAATCGGTTGCTCGCCCGCCGGATAGACCGGGGCGGCATAGACCACGTCGGCGTCGTTGAACGCTGCCTGAAAGTCCTGCATCAGATCGCGCAGCCGTGTGAACCGGTGCGGCTGGACCACGGCGATGACCTTGCCCTTGACACCTTCTCGCGCCGCGGAGAGCACGGCGCGGATTTCGACCGGATGGTGCGCATAGTCGTCAATGACACTCGCTCCGCCAATTTCACCGACCTTGGTGAAGCGCCGCTTGACCCCTGTGAACTTGGCAAAGCCCTTCTGGATCACCTCGTCCAGGCACCCCATTTCGACTGACACGGCGACCGCAGCAAGCGCATTCTGGACATTGTGCCGCCCGGGCATCGGCAGCTCGATCCCCTCTATGCGCCGGAAGGAACCATCGCGCTGGCGAATCGCGGCGTCGAAGCGATTGCCGCCCGGCACCGGCGTGACATTCTCACCGCGGACATCGGCCTGGGCGGAAAAGCCGTAGGTGATAACCCGGCGGTCGCGCACCTTGGGAATAACCGCCTGCACTTCGGGGTGATCGATGCAGAGCACCGCCGCGCCATAGAAGGGCACGTTTTCGATGAATTCGACGAAAGCCTCCTTGACCGCGTCGAAGCTGCCGTAGTGGTCGAGGTGTTCGGGATCGATGTTGGTGACCACTGCAATCGTGCCGTCGAGCCGCAGGAACGAGCCGTCGCTCTCATCTGCCTCGACTACCATCCATTCGCTGGCGCCAAGCCGGGCGTTGGAGCCATAGGAATTGATGATGCCGCCGTTGATCACCGTGGGATCGATCCCGCCTGCCTCGAGCAGCGCCGCGATCATGCTGGTGGTAGTGGTCTTGCCGTGGGTTCCGGCCACCGCGACCGTGCTCTTGAGCCGCATCAGTTC
>JBDSSP010000161.1:0-6425 GCA_039928735.1 Novosphingobium sp.
GGTGACGGTGGAGTTCACTCCCGAAGCCATCCGCGAGGTTGCTCGCATCGCCGCGCAGGTCAACGAGAGCATCGAAAACATCGGTGCGCGGCGTTTGCAGACGGTGATGGAAAAGCTGCTCGAGGAACTGAGCTTTGAGGCCGAGGACCGAGTGGGCGAAACCGTGACGGTTGATGCGAACTATGTTCGTGAAAGGCTGGACGGGCTGGCGCGGGACAGCGATTTGAGCAAGTACATCTTGTAATCCTCCCCGAGCTTGCTCGGGGAGGGGGACCACACGCCGAAGGCGTAGTGGTGGAGGGGAACAGTGCCCCTCCGTCAGCCGCTACGCGGCTGCCACCTCCCCGAGACAAGCTCGGGGAGGATGTGCTAAGGTAGCCCCATGTCCGCCCCTCCCGACGACAAACCCATCTTCCGCCTGCTCACCGGCAAGGACGACCGCGCATTCTGTGAGCGCGTTTCCGAGGCTTTGGCGCAGGGCTGGCGGCTTTATGGTTCGCCGACAATCAACTGGGATGTCGAAAACAACTGCATGAAGGCAGCTCAGGCAGTGGTCTGGAAGGACGCGGACGTTGTAGTGAGGTAGTTCCCCTCCCGCTTGCGGGAGGGGTTAGGGGAGGTCCTGTTAGCCGGCCTCGCCCAACAAGCCCTCCCCCGGCCCCTCCCGCAAGCGGGAGGGGAGAGCTACTCCGCCGCCTCGCTGATTTCCTCCACTTCGCTCGCCTGCCGCGTCCACATCTCCGCATAGAGGCCATCGCGCCGCAGCAACTCATTGTGCGTGCCGCTCTCGGCGAGTTTGCCCTGATCGAGCACCAGTATCCGGTCGGCATCGGCAATTGTCGACAGGCGGTGGGCAATGCTCAGGCTGGTCCGCCCCGTCGCCACCGCATGCAGCGTCGCCAGGATTTCCTGCTCGGTGCGGGTATCGAGCGCGCTGGTCGCTTCATCGAGCAGCAGGATCGGCGGGTTCTTGACCAGCGTCCTCGCAATCGCCACTCGCTGCTTCTCGCCGCCCGAAAGTTTCAGGCCGCGCTCGCCGACTTCGGTATCGAAGCCTTGCGGCAGGCGCTCGATCAGCGAGGTCAGCGCCGCCGCCTGCGCCGCCGCCTCGACATCAGCCAGACCGGCACCGTCGCGGCCATAGGCGATGTTATAGCCAATCGTATCGTTGAACAGCACCGAATCCTGCGGCACGATGCCCAGCGCGGCGCGTAAGCTCGCCTGCGTCACTTGCGCGATGTCTTGCCCGTCGATCAGGATGCGGCCTGACCATGGATCGTAAAACCGGAACACCAGCCGCGCGATGGTGCTCTTGCCCGCGCCCGATGGGCCAACAACTGCGACCTGGCTGCCGGCCGCCACTTCGAAGCTCAGGCCATGCAGGATCGTCCGGTCTTTCTCGTAGCCGAACGTGACATTGTCGAAGACGATAGAGGGACGCTTGATCACCAGCGCCGGCGCGCCGGGCGCATCTTCGACTTCTACCTTGGTGTCGATCAGCTTGAACATCGCCGCCATGTCGATCAGCCCCTGGCTGATGGTGCGATAGACCATGCCGAGCATGTCGAGCGGGCGGAACAACTGGGTGAGGTAAGTATTGACGAAGACCAGATCGCCGATGGTGTAGAGCCCTTTGGACCACCCCCACACGGTATAGCCCATCGCGCCTGCCATCAGCAGATTGACCACCAGAGCTTGCGCGATGTTCAGCGTGGCGAGGCTGTTTTCGCTGGTGACGGCGGCCTTGGCATAGGCGCTGGTCGCCGCCGCATAGCGCTTCTGCTCGCGCGCCTCCGCACCGAAATATTTGACCGTCTCGTAGTTGAGCAGCGAATCGACGGCGCGGCCGAGCGCCTGCCCGTCGAGCTTGTTCATTTCGCTGCGCAGCGCATTGCGCCACTCGGTGATCGCGCGCGTCACCCAGGCATAGGCAACCACCGAAAGCGCGGTCGCGGCGACCAGGCCCCAGCCGAAGTGGAAATAGAAAATGATTGCGACTGCCGTCAGTTCCAGCGCGGTCGGCGCGATGTTGAACAGCATGAAATAGAGCATCACATCGATGCTCTTGGTGCCGCGCTCGATCACCTTGGTGACCTCGCCGGTGCGCCGCGCCAGATGGAAGCGCATCGACAGGCGGTGCAGCCGGGCGAACACATCTTCAGCTAGCGCGCGGGTAGCATCCTGACCGACGCGTTCGAAAATGATGTTACGCAAATTGTCGAACAGTACGCCTGCAAATCGCCCGAGCGCGTAGGCCAGCACGAAGGCAAAGGCGATGGTGAAAGCAGGTTCGCCGACTTTGGTGCCCATGGCATCAATCGTGCGCTTGTAGGCGAAGGGAAGCAGCAGCGTCGTCGATTTAGCGGCGAGGATCAGCAGGACGGCGCCGACGATGCGCAGCCGCAGGTCAAGGCGGTCCTTCGGCCAGAGGTAAGGAATGAAACGCCGAAGCGTGCCCCAACCTTGATGGCGGGCGGCAGGATCGTTTGTGGCTGTATCTGGCGGCATGGGCGCTATTTAGGCTTTGCGGTCAAAAACGAAAGCCCCGTGCTGATTTCTGCGGCAATCAATGCCCGCAAGCAAGGGCTTCGACGGCATCCTCGACCCGCGCCGGATCGCCGAGCGCCAGCACATGTCCGTCGCTGCCGGCATGCAGCGGATCTCCGTTCCAGTCGCAGACTGTGCCGCCCGCGCCTTCGATTACCGGGACCAGCGCCGCCCAGTCGTGCAGCTTGAGATTGGCCTCGCAGACGAGGTCGAGATGGCCCGAGGCGAGCAGGCCATAATTGTAGCAATCGCCGCCCATCATCATCCGCTTGTGATTGGTCCTTGCCGCAAGCGCCATGAAATGGCTGCCCTGGTGATCGTCGAAATAGTGTGGGCCACTGGTCGCCAGCGCTGCCTCGGCGAGGCTGGGGCAAGCACGGGTGCGGCAGTTTTGGCCGTTGAACGTGGTTGGTTTCCCCGCGGCGCCCACCCAGCGCTCGTTCAGGATAGGCTGGTCGATCACGCCGAGCACCGGCCAGCCTTCGATCACCAGCGCGATCAGCGTGCCGAAGATCGGTCGACCGGCGAGGAACGAGACTGTCCCGTCGATCGGATCGAGTACCCAGCTCCGCCCCGATGTGCCATTTGTCGCGGCAAATTCCTCCCCGATCACCGTGTCGCGCGGGGCTTCGGCCTTGAGCAAGCGCCGCATCGCTTGTTCGGCGGCGCGGTCTGCCTCGGTCACCGGCGTGGCATCACTCTTGCGATCGGCAGCGAGGCCGCTCCTGAAAAAAGGGCGGATCGCTGCGGCTGCGGCGTCGGCAAGGCGTTGTGCCAGGGCAATATCGTTTTCGAGGTTCATTGCCGCCCGTCTGCCCGGACTGTCGCGCCGTAGCAAGACAAGCCTGTCGCAAAGTTACAAGCTTTCGGCTCGACAAGATACTAAGGGTGGTTATTAATCAATCCCGGCATAGACCATACCGGGTCGCATAGTCGGGGCCAATCATGCTCAAGCGAGGCCGTCCGGGCATCGACCGGGCAATCGAGCCGCAATTCGGCGTTTCGCGCGAGGGGCAGCCGCTGTCCTACAACCGCGCGCCCGCACCCGATCTGGTGCCGTGGATTGCCGGGCTCTATGCCACGATTGTCGATGCCCCGCCGGATTATCGGCTCGATTGCGGCTTGTTTAACGATACCACCCTCATGCGCTTGCAACTCAAGGGCGATTGGACCGCGCATACTGCGGACGGGGTCAGGCAACATGCCCGTTCGGCGCTGTTTTTCGGGCCGCAAACCAGGTTGATGCCGATTTCAGTGCAGGGAGCATTCGCCAGCACCGGCATTTCATTCAGGCCGGGGGCAGGCTTTGCCCTCAGTAGGGCCAGGATAGGCGAACATACCGACCGGTTCGTGACTTGCGAGCAGCTTGGCTTTCCAGGCGAGGCCGCGCTTGCCATGCTTGAAGCGGGGGCAAGCCCGGAAGACTGGTTGAGCTCACTTGAAGATCTGCTGCGCGAGTTGATCGCGCGTACCAAGGCCAATCTGCCCGATCCGGTTTCGACACGTTTCGAGGCGATTGCCTTTGCCAAACCGTCGCAACCGATCGCCGATATTGCCCGCGATATCGGCATCGAGCAGCGCCAACTTGAGCGTATTGTCCGCCGCGATTTCGGCATGGCGCCCAAGAAAGTGCTGCGCCGCGCGCGGGCGCTCGATATGGCCAGCCACCTGCGCGGCGTCGCGGATGACGCAGAGGCCGAAGAGCTGGCCCTGCGCTATTTCGACCAGAGCCACCTGATCCACGAATTCACTGACCTGTTCGGCATGACGCCCAAGCGCTTCGTCGAAACCCCGCTGCCGATCCTCACCCTCGCGCTCGAATCGCGCCAGGCCAGGCGGCTCGAAGCGTTGAAGCGACTGGCCCCGGGGGCGAAACGGCCCTGGGAGCAGGAGTTCGAGCTCAGTCGAACAGCGAACTGACCGAGCTTTCATCGGCAATCCGCCGGATTGCCTCGCCGATCAGCGTTGCGATCGGCAGGATGCGGATAGTTTTGGAAGCAAGCGTGGCCTCGGTGGCCAGGATCGAATCGGTGATAACCAGCTCTTTCAGCGCCGACGCATTGACGCGTTCGACTGCCTTGCCCGACAGCACGCCGTGGCTGATATAGGCCGAAACGCTCTCTGCCCCCGCCGCCATCAGCGCTTCGGCTGCGTTGCACAGGGTGCCGCCCGAATCGATGATATCGTCGATCATGATGCAGGCGCGGCCTTTCACATCGCCAATGATGTTCATCACCTCCGATTCGCCAGCCCGCTCGCGCCGCTTGTCGACAATGGCGAGTGGCGCATTGTCGAGCCGCTTGGCGAGCGCGCGGGCACGGACCACGCCGCCGACATCCGGCGAAACGACCATCAGCGGTTGCCCGCCAAGCCGCGCCTGGATGTCTGTTGCCATTACCGGCGCGGCAAATAGATTGTCGGTTGGAATATCGAAAAAGCCCTGGATCTGTCCGGCGTGCAGATCGACTGCCAGCACCCGGTCAGCTCCCGCAACGGTGATCATGTTGGCCACCAGCTTGGCCGAAATCGGCGTGCGAGACCCCGACTTGCGATCCTGACGGGCATAGCCGAAATAGGGCATCACCCCAGTGATCCGCTTGGCCGAGGCGCGGCGCAGCGCATCGATGCAGATCAGCAGCTCCATCAGGTTGTCGTTGGTGGGAAAGCTTGTCGATTGCACGACAAACACATCTTCACCGCGCACGTTCTCGTGGATCTCGACGAAGACTTCTTCATCCGCAAAGCGCCGCACCGAGGCGTCGGTCAGCGGCAACTCCAGATAGGCGGCGATTTCCCGCGCCAGCGGCAGATTGGAGTTGCCGGCCATGATTTTCATCTGTGCTGCCTCTTCGTGCGCGGGGATTGTTGAGGCTGCGTCTAGCGGGGAGTCGCTGGATTGCAATAACGGCGGGGCTGGTCCCGGCTTTTTGCCCCAACATTGCAAGCGGCGGGCTGGCGGCATAAGCCCGCCGGGACATGGATGACACGATCTACGATCTTGCCATAGTCGGCGGCGGGGTGAACGGCTGCGGCATTGCGCGCGACGCAGCCGGGCGCGGCGCAAAAGTGCTGCTGCTCGAACGCGGCGATCTGGCGCAAGGCACCTCGTCGGCCTCGACCAAGCTGATCCACGGCGGCCTGCGCTATCTCGAACACTATGAATTCGGCCTCGTGCGCGAATCGCTCAGCGAGCGCGAGCGCCTGTGGGGCATCGCGCCGCACATTATCTGGCCGATGCGCTTCGTGTTGCCGCACGTGCAAGGCCTGCGTCCCCGCTGGCTGCTGCGGCTCGGCCTGTTCCTCTATGACCACATCGGCGGACGCAAGGCGCTGCCCGCGACGCAGACGGTGAACCTCGGCAAACACCCGGCAGGTAGGCCGCTCAAGCCCGGATTCCGCACCGGCTTTGTCTACTCGGATTGCTGGGTCGATGATGCCCGGCTGGTCGTGCTCAATGCCCGTGACGCAGCGGATCGCGGCGCCACGGTGCTCACGCGAACCGAGGTCCACAAGCTGGAACGAGCGGGCGACCAATGGCAGATCAAAACCAGCCAGGGCAGCTTCCGCGCCAAGGCCGTGGTTAACGCCGCCGGCCCTTCGGTGCTCGCCCTGCTCGACCGCGCCGGCCAGCCAACGCCGCGCAAGATGCGGCTGGTGCGCGGCTCGCACATCGTCGTGCCGCGCATGTTCGATCACGACTTTGCCTATTTCTTCCAGCTCGCCGATGGCCGGATCTTCTTCGCCATCCCCTATGAGCGCCAATTCACCCTGATCGGCACCACCGACCGCGATCACCACGGCGCGCTGGACCAGGTCGAGGCCAGCTGCGAAGAAATTGCCTATCTGTGCGAAGGTGCAAACCTCTACTTCGCTACAAA